>JBCCXA010000020.1 GCA_039192515.1 Verrucomicrobiota bacterium
ACTCCAGTATTGGGCTTACGCTGATCAAGACCAAGGCAATACCGATACCGGAACAAACTATCGTCCCGGAACTGAAGGTGATGTGGATATCCTAGAAAGTGCCCCTGGAGAATATCGGGTGAGCAAAACTCGAAACGGCGAGTTTCTCGAATATTCAGTAGATGTACAAGCCGGGGTCTATGATGTGATCCTTTATGCTGCTAGCGGTGATCCCAATCCCGGAAATCTTGCCCTGAAGATAAATGGTCACTCATTAGGGGTGCTCGATATTACAAATACCGGCACCTGGAACAATTTGCAGGCTTTCACTCTAGAGAATGTTACACTTGAAGGTGGAAACAATCGTTACCTCAGGCTCGAGATTATCGGAGGCTACTTCGATATGGATGCCATCGAATTTGTTGCAAGTAGTATCCCAGAATAGATTGTTAAGGGCCGCAGTGTCGACTGAGCTTAGAGGATTAGGAATGCTCTGGCGGTGACGGATATAAGAAGGAAATCTTCGATAGTTCATAGATCATTTGGCTTTATCAAATCGTCTTGGGATATTATTAAGTCAGCTCTTCAGAATTAATAATTAATAAGTTCTGCTTCTGCTTCGCGAGCAAGGAGCATTGCTCGGAGTTCGCTTAGGTTTGCGAGTAGCTGATGTCATTCTCCACGTTTTGATCTTCATCAGCATCAATGGTTAGATCATAAAGCATCACGGTATTATCGTTTGAGTTATAACGTGTGTAGCTATAATTTCTGTGATAATAGAAGCACCTTCTAAGGTTACCACTCCGTCAATTAAATCATCATAGCGGACATAGACATGGTCCCTAATATTCACTGCAGGGTTTGTTGAAACGCTTGTGAAACTTTTTCCATGTAGCTGCGAAGGCTTTGCAATCCCTGCTAAGTCACATAGCGTAGGAAAAATATCAACACTTTCGATCATGCCATTTGCTGTTCCGGAGGCCACACCAGGTCCTTTAAAAATGAGTGGGATACGTGTAGAGTGATAAAGCGTGTTATGTTTGCTCCAATAATTATGCTCCCCTAAGTGAAACCCGTGATCACCCCATAATACAATAAGTGTATTGTTTGCCAAACCAAGGGTATCTAATTCTTCTAAAATTTCTCCGACTAGGTCGTCAACATAACTTACACAAGCATAGTAGCCATGACGCATCATACGGTGCCATTCAGATGAATTCACCTCAATACCATCATGGTCATAAGCCCAAAATTCATTAGAACCTACTAACTCATCTGGTGCATTAATCGGTTTGTATTGATTGTCCGCAATCGTAATAGAAGCTCTATCATATAAATCCCAATACTTTTTAGGAGCATAAAAGGGAAGGTGAGGTCTGACAAAGCCACAAGCTATAAAAAATGGGTTTTCTGTATTCTTTAAATTTTGTAACTCCTGTATTACTTTTGTTTTGATTTGTCCATCAGGGTACTTGTTGTAGGACTTTGTGTTGTCAGCTGAAACCTCATAGACACGCTTATTTGTATTGGTTGGAGCAAAAGACTTCTTATACATATTACCGGGTCTCCAGGCTGGTCCAGACTAACTATCAGCTTCTCGGTCATCCGCATAATGAAAAATTTTGCCGAAGGCTTTGGTTGTGTATCCATTTTCTTTAAACACTTGCGGAAGTGTCTTGGCATTAAGCGCGTCTTGATGAATACGAGCTTTGTAACCTACGAAACGCGATGAAGTCGGTAAAATTCAACTAAACATACTAGCTCTAGATACCCCGCAAATTGCTACGCCGCAAAAGGCTTTATCAAAAACCACACCTGCATTGGCCATACGGTCAATGTTAGGAGACACAACTTGAGTATCTCCATAACAACCTAAAGCAGGTCTTAAATCATCAACTGTAATGAAAACACTAATGGCTTGATCAGACAGTTTTTTCCTAAGAGAACAAATTTCAACCATGTCACCTACAAGGAGGTAAAGAATGTTTTATCCTTAATTAATAATCGCCCAAGAAAGACCAGAAACAATAAATCCCCTAATGAATTTTTTAATCATCAATTTATTCCTCTCCTGCCATCTTAAATAATTGCACTTATTGATTGAATTCAGGAATTCAGGACCCCTTTTTGACCCCTTTTCATCCTTGTATTTTTTTAATATCCAAAAATCATCCCAAAAGGTTCTTATCTAAGTGCCATTCAGGACAGATCCTTTTTTCTTCTTTTCCCCTAGAACCATGACGGTTACTTTGCTCCCAATGAAACGAGGAGGATATTAAACTTGTTAGCAATCATGAGGTTTAATCTATTTCACAAAAGCACTCACAAGTATGTTTTGCTTGGGTTAGATTATATTTCATGATCGCATAAACAAAACACTCATAGAAAAGATTCTCATATATCCTTAATGATCTTGTTGCAACTGTCTTATCACTTCGATTCCAACAGAATCCTTTTCCCCCAACCATCACGACTATAAAAAATCTGGGCAAACTGCGTAATCTGTGAATAAATCTTCCATGTTTCCATGAACAATTGAAAACGAAGCATTAGGAGATATAGATATTATTTATGAATAGGCTGAGATTGTTTGAGTGGGTGGTTGCGGGACTGTTTTGTTTGCCAAATATAAGTTTTTGCGAAGGCGGAGAGCCTAGCCAATCAGAGGAGGCTTCCCAACACATGATGATCGAACAATTGGCGCCCTGCGGAGATCCCTGCGAGCACGTTCAGATCACATTGAAAAAAAAGAACGCAAAAATCGTTGAGATTACCCAAGCTCTCGTCTTGAAGCCAAAGCACCGCCCTAAAAAAATGCCTAAGTTTAAGGGCTCTGATAGGATACAGGGCAAAGACATTGTTCCGGGCACGGAAGAAGATGGACTCAAGGGAAAGTATTTTGAGAAGCAGGACATAAAAAAAATCGCTTTAGAAGCCATTTTCGACTCGACTAAGAAACCGTATAAGATCGAGAAGTGGAAGTTTTGCCAAGACCGCTGTCTCTGTTTACCTGTTAAAGGAAAGAAGGCCACTAAAGAAGTCAAAGGCGGGAGAGGAACATTCGAGGTTGAAGTGCTATACAGAGTGTTGTATGGACGTAGCAAAACCTATGCAAATCTCCCCAAGCTAAAAGACCTGGAAGATCGAAACGGGAATAATATGGGCTATACCGAAGAGGTGGAAGTCGCCGTTCAAAAATCTGCTATCCATGCCAAATATTATGAGATCTACCGAGTTTTTCGCGCTCTCGTAAAAATAGAAGCTGACACAATCGAGCGTGCGTTTCCTGGTAAGTGTATCGAAGTTTACTAGATTCTAGATTGGTGATTCTAAAGGGTGCCAACACCACGGCATGATCCTGAGACATCTATTGACCCCTTTTTTCGCGTTTGCTAGATGCAAGTGCTCCCCGTAGCGGACTATTTGTGATCAGACAAATACCTGAGAGCCGTTATTAACGACACTGTCGCTAACCAACAGATGGCGAAGCTTGGCATGGTTTTCATACATTACCAACCCCCTACCACTGGTGTTGGAATGCACATTTGGAAAAGTGTTCATATTGTTCACGACTCAAACTTGGAGCTACAGTTATAAATAAGCTGGTTTTAGAGCCGGTTTTTTAATGCCTGAAATTAGGCCGTAGAAAATTTATGCCTTGTTTTGTTGGCGAAGGCGACAAGCGATAGCATCACTGGAACCTCGACCAATACACCAACGACTGTGGCAAGTGCCGCGCCTGAATGTAGTCCAAACAAGCTAATGGCAACGGCAACAGCCAGTTCAAAGAAATTGGACGTACCGATAAGCGCGGCTGGTGCAGCGGTGGTAAATGGTACGCGCCAGAGATATGCCCAGCCATAAGCGACAAAGAAGATGCCGTAACTTTGGATCAGCAGCGGTATGGCAATCAGGACAATCACCATCGGTTTGTCGATGATGGTTTGCGCCTGAAAACCGAATAGAAGAACAACGGTGGCGAGTAGCCCCATGATCGAAAACGGTTTTATTTTAGCGGTGAAACGCTCAATGCGTTCATCACTATGGTTTTTATCTAGTTTACGGCGGGTGATATAACCAGCCGCTAATGGCGTCACAACATATAAAACAACAGAAAGGAGTAATGTTTTCCACGGCACAACAACATCGGTCACACCGAGTAAAAACGCGGCAAGCGGCGCAAAGGCGAAGATCATGATAATATCGTTGATTGATACCTGTACCAATGTGTAATTGGCATCCCCGCGCACCAGTTGGCTCCATACGAAGACCATCGCTGTGCATGGCGCAACGCCAAGCAAAATCATTCCGGCGATATATTCCTTGGCGGTTTCGGGTGCGACCAATCCGGCAAAGACATACTCAAAGAACAGCACACCGAGCGCAGCCATTGTAAAGGGTTTGATAAGCCAGTTAATCACAAGGGTAATGCAAAGCCCTTTGGGTTTACGGCCAACATCTTTGATGCTGGCAAAATCGACATTGACCATCATTGGGTAGATCATAATCCAGATGAAAACTGCCACGACCAGATTAACCTGAGCGTATTCTAGCTCTGCAACAGTCTGAAAGACGGATGGAACAGCAATGCCCAGCCCAACCCCTGCGGCGATACAAAGTCCGACCCATAAGGATAAATAGCGTTCAAAAAAACCAAGCCGAGATTGTTCAGTCATAGCAATTCACTTTCAATTCTGTGTTTCAATAGATTAAAGCCTTCATCAAAAGCCGCATTAATATCCTCCTGCGTGCCTGTGGCAGCGGCGGGATCTGGCGTACTCCAATGCAGTTTTTCATCCTGGCCTAAGAAAACCGGACAGCTTTCAGCGGCAGCGCAAACCGTGATCACAAGATCAAAATGGAGGTCTGCAAACACATCCCATGATTTGCTTTGTAGATCATGGATGTTGATATCGTGGCGTTTCAGTGTCTCGATAAATTTGGGATGCACATAGCCAGTTGGATCGCTTCCGGCACTTACGGCTTCATAACGCCCTTTGCCGAGCGCATTGATTAAGGCTTCTGCCATAATGGAACGGCAGGAATTGCCAGTACAAAGAACAAGAATGTGTTTTATCACCAGCATCCACCTTCTTTTTCTGGGATGGGAGCATCATTGAAGAATTCGGCTTCCTTCATGGTGTGATACGTTTCCCATGCGATACCGCTTGGGTCTTGCACCCATGTTTTATCGGATTTGGCGTAGCAGCAAGTCGTCTCGCCTTCATCGAAGGTTGATAAACCGGCTTGTTTTATACCTTCACGCAAAGTGGTCATTTCGGATTTATCTTTGGCCTGAATGCCTAAGTGATCCAGTCCAGCTTTTGCGCCACGGGCGGAAATGGCAAAATTGATGCCTGGATCGTCCAGCATCCATTTAGCGTAATCGGTTTTTTGCTTCGTTGGTTCTGCACCGAACAGAGCGGAATAGAATTTGGTGGATTGTTCCAGATCATCCACCGAAACGTGAATATGCAGTCGTGTCATTTTTTGCCTCGCTTGGTTGTGTTGCAGTCGGTTTTGCATCCTTCTTCAAGGATGCAGCAGTTTTCGCGCAGATAACTTATCAGCGCCTCTATGGAGCTGACTTTGGCTTCATAAATCATGGATCGCCCGTCTTTACGGGCAGAAATTAAGCCTGCCTGGGTAAGGTGGGATAAATGGAAAGATAGCGTATTGTGCGGAATGCCAAGGCGATCACTGATCGTTCCGGCAGACGTACCGCTTTTTCCATACTCAATAAGAATTTTAAAGACCTTGAGCCGCGTCTTCTGAGACAGCGCGGCAAAGGCACTAATAGCGTGTTCTAAATCCATTCGTCCATAATAATGGACATGTTTTAATTCGTCAAGAGTTATCGACATATTAGGAGTAAAAGATGAAAATACAGATGATAGCACCGATAAGGTGATCCCTTATATACGTATCGTGATGGGCTGATAAACCGGCCTTCGTGCATTCGCATTGTAAACGGTGAGTTTTGGATAGGATCATACAGCAAACCTATCGCACGGTTTGACAGCAACTTTTCATTTCTCGGCTATTGGGTCGGCAAACATGCTGACCCAAACAAAGAAACGGATAGCTATTGTTATGTTCGCAGTTTTGAAGTGGATGAAGAAAATGATCGTGTATTCATCTGCATGGAATGGCGGCACATGGTTCGCGCCTTTAGGCTTTCAACCGGTGAACTGCTCTGGCAATACGGCAACGGTAAGCTCTGCACCTATTGGGTACAAGCATATTAAATCTAATCCTAAAGAGCGTATTAGAGGAGATATTATAATTGATGAAGAGCGCGCTCCAATAGTGAAGCGTTTGTTTGAGGAATATTCAACCGGTGCATATACCTTGAGCGATATGACACGCAAAGCTAAAGAATGGGGATTAAAAAGTCCTCGCAGCAATAAGAATTTCTTATCTAAGTCACAGATACAAAGCACAATGCAGAATCCTTTTTACTGCGGAGAAATGCTTTATAAAAACGTAACCAGCTTTTTCCGCATAGATACCCTCCATTGATCTCCAAAGAGCTTTGGAATGCGTTAGTAAAGGGTGGAATAAAAAGCCGTTTAAATATGGAGGTAAGGGATACATGTTTAGAGGTATTGTTACGTGCGCCACTACTGGTCGTGTTGCTACGAGCGATACGAAGAAAAAGAAGTACACCAGTGGCGAGATAGCTGAGTGGACATTTTTACGTGTTCATAGGCCAGAAAACCCTGAAAAGAAAATGAGGTTAACCAGTCTGGGAGTTGAAAACCATCGCTTGCGCCTCATCGCTCCATGCGACCTAACCGATCCAGCTTCCACACAATTTGCTAGATGCAAGTGCTCCGGCGGTAGGATTCGAACCTACGACCAATCGGTTAACAGCCGATGGCTCTACCGCTGAGCTACGCCGGATTAGAGATTTGTTTTGCGGTTCTTGACTAAATCTGAACTGAAAATGAAAGCATAGAGGGTGGTGTCTGCCAAGGATTTTATTTTCAGTGCTATGAGTCACTTCAAGATGGACGAAACGTGCTTTTTTTCGCAGGTTCTTAAGATGCTTCGTTTTAGGTTGATGGGATTTCCCATTGAGGTGCAGCCCTTTTTTTGGTTGATTTGCGCAATCTTTGGTGGCGCTTTCAGTACGAGAGCCCCCGAAGACTGGATAGCGGTTCCATTTGGTATGGCAGCCATTTTTGTATCCATCCTCGGGCATGAGCTGGGACATGCATTTATGGCAAAACGTTATGGGGGTAATCCCCGGATTGCTCTTCATAGCCTGGGTGGTGTCACGATGTTGGGAGGGTCTGGTTTTACCAGGAGGGAAAATATCATGATTACAGCTATGGGGCCTCTGGTAAGCATCGCTATAGGAGTGTTAGCGTTGTTGCTGACACCTGTGGCCTTGTTCAATGAATATTTTGGCTTTTTTTTAGGGACTGCAGTTTGGGTCAATTTCATCTGGACAGTATTTAATATGTTGCCGATTCTACCGATGGATGGAGGGCAAATTTTAGCCACGGTGCTTGGACCAAAGAATGCAAAGCTTTCTTGTTTGATAGGAGGCTGGACAGCAAGCTTGGGTGCTGTCGGACTTATTCTGTTTATGGGTTATGGGGCAGTATTTGCTGCTGCTATATTAGGTTTTATGGCGTATCAAAATTTCCGAGGAGCCTCTATGCTAGGCGGGGTAAGGTAGTGTTGGAAGGGAATGAATTTTTAGATGATTGATCTTCAACATAGAGCTTCTTTCCGCATTGAAGGGAATCAGCCCCTATCTGGAACAATCAAGCCGCAGGGAAATAAGAACGAAGCTTTGCCACTACTGGCTGCTTGTTGTTTGTCTGATGAACCCATCGAGTTAAGTAACTTGCCTGCTATTGAGGATGTCTCGAATCAATTTGAAATTCTAGATGAGCTTGGTGCAGATATTACTTTTCCGAAAGAGAGTGATCTCACCCGTGCGCAAGTTTGTGCAAAGAATGTCTCTCATGACAAGTTGCCTAGAGAGCTCTGTGCAAAGTCAAGGGGTTCGGTAACATTTGCGGGACCTCTGTTAGCTAAGCATGGGCATGTGGTTGTTCCCAAGCCGGGTGGAGATCGCATAGGCCGAAGGCGCTTAGATACACACATACTGGCACTGCAGCAATTAGGGGCTGAGGTTGTGAAACATCCAAAGGGCTACGAGCTCAAAGCTAAGCAGCTTAAGGGGGCTGATATTTTATTGGATGAGACTTCTGTTACGGCAACAGAAAATGCAGTTTGTGCGGCGACGCTAGCAAAAGGAAAAACGATCATTCGCAATGCTGCGAGTGAACCTCATGTTCAAGGGCTGTGTCAGATGCTGGTGAAGATGGGGGCAAAAATCTTAGGTATAGGCTCCAACATCTTGGAAGTGGAAGGCGTCAAATCCTTGGGCGGGGCGAAGCACAAGATCGGTCCGGATTATCTAGAGGTGGGTAGCTTTATTTCATTGGCAGCGGTGACAGGAGGTGAGTTAGTAATTGAGCAGGTGGATACTTCGAACTTGCGGATGATTCGTTTGATTTTTCATAGGTTGGGAATTGAAACGCTAGAGGAGAAGGGGAATTTACGAGTGCCTGCAAAACAGGATATGAAGATTATTTCTGATTTAGGCGGCGCGATCCCCAAGATTGAAGACGCTCCGTGGCCTGGCTTTCCCGCGGATATGACTTCTGTAGCATTGGTAACAGCCACGCAGTGCGGGGGCACCATCTTGATTCACGAAAAGATGTTTGAGTCACGGCTTTATTTTACAGATCCACTGATTTCAATGGGGGCAAGGATTGTTTTATGTGACCCGCACCGCGCAGTGGTCATAGGGCCTGAAAGACTCAAAGGTGCTCGACTCGTAAGTCCGGATATACGCGCAGGCATGGCCATGCTTATTGCCGCTTTGTGTGCGCATGGAGAGTCGACTATCCAAAACATTGTTCAGATAGATCGTGGATTTTCTCATTTGGATGAGCGTTTGCGTTCGTTAGGTGCCAAGATTGAAAGGGAAGAATAGCGCTTTGCGGTAATGATGTAGTGAGGTTGCAAAGTAGGGCGACTCGAGCAAGACCCAAGGTAAGAAAAGCTCATTTAGCTTCGCGTGGAGCCACTTCAAATTTAGCGTAGCGTCCTTTGAAGATAAAGTTGACGGAGTCTACGGGTCCGTTTCTTTGTTTGGCGATGTTGAGCTTAGCGGGAATGAAATCGATGGGTGCTCCATCGCCATCATCACTTCCCTTCATATTTCTGGATAGGAGCATGACGATGTCAGCATCTTGTTCGATAGAACCGGATTCACGAAGGTGATGTAGGGCTGGCTCGCCATCTTTGGATTCATCTGGTTTTCGGTTCAACTGGGCGAGAACGATGATGGGGATGTTGAGTTCTAAGGCCAGTGCCTTCAGTCCTCTTGAGATTTCTGCAACCTCTACTTGCCGGTTATCACGCGCTTTGGCGCTGGAGGAGGTAAGAAGCTGGAGGTAGTCGATGATGATAATTTCAATGCCATACATTTTCTTCATTCTACGCGCTTTGGCTCGCAGTTGTGAGATGGAGAGCATAGAAGACTCATCCATGTAGAGAGGCCATCCGGAAACTTCTTCCGAGATAATAGCAAGTTTATCTAGTTCGTTTTGGCTAAGGTTTCCTTTTCGGATGTTTTGCAAGCTAACTTCAGCGGTGGCCGCGAGCAAACGGAGCATGAGTTGTTGGCAAGTCATTTCTAAGGAGAACATGCCGATGGGGTAACCGGGGGAAACAATGCGGTCGCTCTCTACGTCGTAGCGGCTTTTGAGCATGTTTTTAGCAATGCTAAGGGCGAGTGCTGTTTTTCCCATACCAGGGCGAGCCGCAATAACGATCATTTCGCCTGGTTTAAATCCAGTGGTCAACTGATCAAGAGGGTCGAAGCCAGTGGGAAGTCCATCATAGCGACCGCGCATTTGCATGGTGCGCTCAATCATTTCCAGGGTTTTAATGACTACGTCCTTAGAGGCAGAGGTTGTGTTTGAGGTGCCTTGGTCTGCAATCTCGAAGATGAGTTTTTCTGCTTCATCCAATACTTCTTCTACCGCGTGTTCGCGTTCCTGGGTCGAGAAGACAATGTCAGTGCAAGCCGATTGAAGCTTGCGAAGGATGCTTTTTTCCCAGACAGTTCGGATTTGAGTGGGAGCAGTCAGAATAGACATAACACCCCCCGCTAACTCTCCAAGCGTTGCAGCACCGCCGATAGCCTCGTCTAATTTTCGGTCCTTCAGGTATTGTAAAACGGTTGAAGGATCGATTTCGATACTCTTGTTTCGCATATCGCATAAGCATTCGAAAAGAGATTGATGAGCGGGGCTAAAGAAACTAGTAGAGGTGAGTTTTTCGGAAGCTAGGTCGATGATTTCATCTGGTTGTGAAAGCATAGCCCCAAGCACAGCACGCTCAGCCTCCATGCTTTGAATGGGATTGAGGCCATCCAGCTGGATTCCTTTTTTTTCAGATTTAGATTTCGGGAAGGTTTCAGAGCTGTGAGCAATCATGCAATATATGTTATCATTAGCCTATTTTTTCTCGACGAAAATCAAAATGGTAAAGAAGTTATCAATAACTTGTGGATGAGTGTTTAGTAAATCCGAAACCGTAGTTCATTGTGGGGTGAACTAGTTACTAACAGTATTCACATTAATCTGATTTATTTCTGATGCTGTAGGCTCAAGAATACCTCTAACCTTAGGGAATAGGAGTAGTGATTCGACAATGATCCAGACTTCTAGGATGAGGGTGACCATGCCAACTCCAATGAGGGTCCAGTTTTTTTGAGCCCACCAAGAAGATGGATCTCCACTGAAAATTTGTGACCAAAGTGCCCAGAAAGGCATGATAAGCATAAAGATTGCAGGAATAGTTAGGAACCAGACGGGGATATTGCGACGCCACAGGTAAAAGGTTATGACAATGAAAGAAAGTCCTCCAAGTAGTTGGTTGGTTGCTCCGAATAGCGGCCATAATAGCAAGCCTCCTTTCCCTGTCTTGGCAAGGGACCATTCTTGGCCAACCGGCGGAACCGCAGCGAGCAGCATGGCAATGCTGATAGCAAAGAGTGTCGCAATATGTTTGTTTTGGAGAAGAGTAAAGGGGCAATAGGGTTTAGAGTTGTTAGGATTTGGTTGATCTTTAAAAGATAAGGTTTTGGCAAGTTCTTGGATGACATAACGCTGAAGCCGACAAGCGGTATCCAAGGTAGTACCAGCAAAACTGGCCACTAAGACCCCCATGAGCGCAGTAGCAGCGGATGCGGATATGCCTATGGCTTTGAGAAAGTTCGATGAGCCCTCGACAAAACCGCCGATTTTTGAGGCGAGGCCACCTGCGGCGCCCCAAGAGTCGTAATGATTGAGCCAAGCAGCTTGCCCGGTTAGGAGCTCTCCACTCTTGTTTTGGACGCCTAGCCCAATACCTGCGCCACAGGCTAAGAGAACAAGGATTGCAAAGAAACCCTCAGTAATCATAGCGCCATAACCTACAAAGCGCGCATCTGTCTCGGAGCGTATCTGCTTGCTGCTGGTTCCACTACTTACCAAACAATGGAACCCGCTGATAGCTCCACATGCAATGGTTATAAACAAGAAAGGAATGAGCATAGGGGCTCCATCAGGTTGGAGCTGTATCATGGGTGCTGCTAGGGAAAGACCTGGTCGAGTGGTAGGATCCGTTACCAAAGGTGATCCTCCAACCATTGAAGCAACAATCAATCCAATGATGACAAGTCCTATGGCAGACACAAGTTGAAGTGAATTAATAAAGTCACGGGGTTGAAGCAAAGTCCAGACGGGTAAAATGGAGGCTACATAGGAATAAACGAGCAAGAAAAAGAACCATTTCCAAAGAGGCCACGCGGCAAGACTTTCATTCAACCATGCTAGTGGGCCGGCATTTCCAAAGATAACAGTGAGATACATGATAATAAGTGCGGCGGCGCTGGCAGTAGTCAGGTTGCCGATGCTACTGCTTTTCCGGTGCAACCAGCAACCTATGGCGATAGCTAAAGGGATTTGTACGAGGCACGGAAAAATCGAGGATGGGTATTGACGAAAGACAGAGGCAATAACCAGCCCAAATATTGCCAGAACTATGGTTAGCGCCAAGAAAAGCACGATGAGAAAAATCAAATTGACGCGGCGGTTGATAACTTTTCCTGCGATGTCTCCTACGGTTTGTCCATTATTCCTTAGGCTAACGACTAAAGCACCAAAGTCATGAACGCCTCCTATGAAGATGGATCCGAAGAAAACCCATAGGAGTGCGGGTAACCAGCCCCACATAATAGCAATGGCTGGACCAACAATGGGACCTGTCCCGGCAATGGAGGTAAAGTGATGACCGAATACAACGAATTTAGGTGTTGGGACATAATCTTGGTCATCGCGTAGCTTTTCTGACGGGCATATCGCACTTGCAGAGAGGCGAAAAATTTTTCTACCTAGCCAACGACCATAGGTGTGGTAGGCGATTAGATAGCCGCCTGCACTAAGCAATGCAATAAGGAGAACTTCCATTGCACCTTGTAGCATTTTATAAGATACTAATTCAAGAGAAGCAAAGTGATCGAATTTAAATATTAATATAACTTATCAAATAAATGTTGATTTATTAATTAATCTAATTTATTCTTAACGGCGTGAAGTTTAAGAAAATGCGCCAGAAAGGGGTTTGAAGATGAAAGTAGGAACAGTAGACAACGGAAAAGTTACCAACAAAAAGGTGATAGAGTGGATAGCGCAGGTCGCTGAGCTAACCACGCCCGACCGCATTCACTTGTGTGATGGGTCGCAAGAAGAATATGACTCACTTATGAAGCAAATGGTGGAGATGGGTATGGCCATCAAGCTAAACGAAGAGAAGAGACCCAATAGCTTTTTATTTCGATCGGATCCTGAGGATGTAGCCCGGGTAGAGGATCGAACATATATTTGTTCACTGAGTAAGGATGATGCAGGTCCCATGAATAACTGGTATGACCCGGTGAAGATGAAAGCAAAACTTAAGACGCTTTTCAAGGGTTGCATGAAAGGGAGGACGATGTATGTGATTCCCTTTAGTATGGGACCGGTAGGTTCTTCTATATCTCATATCGGAGTGGAGATTTCTGATTCACCTTATGTTGTAGTCAATCAGAGAATAATGACGCGGATGGGCCAGAAAGTATGGGATCTGTTAAATGCTGATGAGGAAAAGTTCTATGTACCTTGTGTCCACAGTGTTGGTGTGCCTTTAGAGAAAGGGCAAGATGATGCTAAATGGCCATGCAATAAGGATAACAAGTATATTACGCACTTCCCTCAAACTCGTGAAATATGGTCATTTGGTTCTGGTTATGGCGGTAATGCGTTACTCGGTAAGAAGTGCTTCGCACTACGGATTGCCTCATGCATGGCTCGTGATGAGGGCTGGCTAGCAGAGCATATGCTTATACTGGGTGTTGAATCACCTGACGGAAAAAAGACTTATGTAGCGGCTGCCTTTCCTAGCGCATGCGGGAAGACAAATTTTGCCATGCTTATTCCACCTAAAGTATTTAGTGATCAAGGATGGAAAATATGGACTGTAGGAGACGATATTGCCTGGATCAAGCCATCAAAAGATGGTCAATTACGTGCCATTAATCCTGAGTATGGTTACTTTGGGGTGGCACCAGGAACCTCGATGCACACAAATCCCAATGCCATGATTTCCTGCGAGAAAAATACCATTTTTACGAATTGTGGGTTAACGGAAGATGGCGATGTATGGTGGGAAGATATGACAGATGAACCGCCAGCTAAGCTTACTGACTGGAAGGGGAATGAGTGGACGCCAGGTTGCGGAAACAAAGCTGCGCATCCCAACGCTCGTTTTACAGCCCCGGCAAGTCAATGCCCAACCATAGATCCTGCTTGGGAAGATCCGGAAGGCGTTCCAATTGATGCCTTTATCTTTGGCGGACGTCGCATGAATGATGTACCGGTTATCTTTCAAGCATTTAACTGGACCCATGGCGTTTATTTAGGAGCGACGATGGGTTCCGAGATGACGGCCGCTGCTGCAGGGCAAGTCGGCAAGTTGCGGAGTGATCCTTTTGCGATGTTGCCGTTCTGTGGATACAATATGGGAGACTATTGTAAACACTGGGTGGCGATGGGTAGAAAGCTTGGACATAAACCTCGTTTCTTCCATGTGAACTGGTTTCGTAAAAATAGTGAGGGAGAGTTTTTGTGGCCCGGATTTGGGGATAATATGCGTGTTCTCAAGTGGATTGTAGACCGTATTCATGGTGACGCACATGCTTCGGAATCTCCAATCGGGTGGATTCCATTCTATGAGGATTTGGAATGGGAGGGGATAGATTTTCCTAAAGAAAAATGGGAAGAGGTCATGGAGATTGACGCAGAAGCTTGGAAATCAATTGTTGCTTCTCAAAGTGAGCTTTTTGTAAAGCTTGGAGCAACACTTCCCAAAGAAGTCCTTTTTGAACGCGATTTGCTTGTTTCAAGGCTTTAAGGTCAGATTTCCTCTCTTACTGCAGATTAAAACGATGCTCTAGGTGTAGAGCGTCGTTTTTGATTTCATACTTGGTGCTATCAAGTCGATAAGTAAATTTGGCTGTAAACGTTCATTATTAGCACTGGAAAAATATTAGTACTTAACTATAGTATCTACAAGCCACAAGCCTACGTTTGATATGTCTGATTTTGAGTATGAGCACCCTATTCGGAGAAAAAGGTCTAGCAACCAGGAGCTAGAAAAAAAAGGGTTAATACGTAGAAAGAAAAAAGCTACCCAGAATACTGAGGTGAAAAAGGCAAGGCCTCCACGCCGCCTCGTAGCCTCAAAGGGGCCTCCAGATTTAGATAAAAATGCTGCTAGGTTGGATGTTTCGAAGCCTGGTTTCAAAGAGCATATTCTGAAGTATGCGAATTTATACTTTGGATTTATAGGTTTTCTATTGGCGGTAGTGGCGCTTTATTATGTCGTGAAGGAGGTAAAATCCTCATTCAAGGAAGATTCCATTGCCTCGCTAATTGGTTCTAAAGATAAGGGTGAAATAAATGAAGAAGCGGCGCTGCCTGAAAATGAAGAGGCTTACGTGTCCTCAAATGGTGAAAAATTATTTAACCTTGATTTAAAAGGTGATGAAGTGGCGGCTCAAAAGGCATCCCTAGCCCTGGAATCAAGCCGAGTCGGGTTATTTGACGAAGCTCAAGTATTGATCAAGGAGGCAAGGGAAATAGATCCCAATCTATATGGATTGGCGTTAGTCGAAGCCACCTTGTTTATGGATAGGGAAGAGTGGGCCGATGCTGAGTACGCTTTGATCGACTCCATTGAGAAGCAACAAATGGCTGGACTTAGTTATTTTCGGTTAGCTCAAGTCTATAGATACTTTAAGAAATATGATGATGCACTGGCTGCTGCTATGGGAGCCTTGCAAAGGGTGCCAAATAACGAATTCATTATGATCATGATAAGTGATTTGCATCGTTTCCTAGGTAATGAGCAAGAGGGAGTTACTTGGGCTAAGCAGGCTTACGAGCTAAAGAGGAATGATTCAACTTTTGAGATGAAGTACTACTTGTCTAGCATTCAAGCTGGGGTTTTTGATGATGTAGCATACGGGCTTAAGTATAAGCTTGAAAGAGATTATGATTTAACTAACACGGATCTAATTTTGGGGGCGGCTTATTCCATTAAAAATGGGAACCAGGACCAAGCGATAGATTATCTTAGTAGGTTGAGAGCTCGCCAGATGCAAGAGAAGTTTGATAGTTACATGACGGATCCAACTTTTGCAAAAATTGATTTCTAGCTTTCCTAATTTTTAGAGGCAATGTGAAGCGCGACAGTTCCCAAAGTTAGGCGATGGTAGATTACTCTGGAAAATCCGCTTTTCTCAATTTGTTGTTGTAGGTTTTGAGCCTCGGGAAAAGCTTGTACACTATTTGATAGATGTTCATAGGCGGATTTTTCTCTGTATAGAAGAGATGTGATCCCAGGCATGATCCGCGACAAGTAAAAAAAGTATAAAGGACGTATCCATTTGTTAGGTTGAGAAAACTCTAGGATGAAAGCTTGCCCGTTAGGCCGGAGCACGCGGAGCATTTCTCGGAGTGCTTGCGGTTTTCTGGTGAAATTACGAAATCCAAAAGCAACCGTAATGCAGTCAAAGCAATTCTCTTTGAAAGGTAATTGATGGGCATCTGCTAGGAGCAAATGATGGCATTTCTTTTTTTGTGCCTGCGCAAGCATAGGGTAACAAAAGTCTGCTCCGACAGTTTGTATGTTCTTACTCTGAAGCCCAAGGGCAACATCCCCACTTCCAGTGGCGAGGTCTAAAACATTAAGTGGTTTCGCATCTTGAACCTTTTGTAGGAGAAAGTGTCTCCAATAGTAGTCTATGCCTAGGCTAAAGAAGTGATTGAAGAAATCATAGGGAGAGGCAATTTTCTCGAAATAAGCATGGATTTCATTGGCTTTAAGCTTAGCTAGTTGAGTGGAGTCATTTGATGATGAATCTTGTTGAGACATGTTTTAGGGCAAAAGTAGAATCTAGAGAATACCACTAATGATAATTCAACTAATTAATCATATCAAAAAGTATCGCAAAACATTCAGTTTGACATGCTGAGGTAAGTGGTTACACAGAAAGCCACAAGCATGACTTAGCAATAACAGCTCATGACGCAATATGCTGACACCCGATATGAATGGAAACGGCAAGATGAGTGACAAGAAAAAGTACAAGGTATTATTTTTGTGCACAGGGAATACGGCCCGAAGTGTGATGGGGGAACTGTTGATGGAACGATTAGGTGGGGGAAGATTTAAAACATATAGTGCAGGTTCTCATCCTAAGGGAGTTGTTAATCCCTACACGATTCGTGTTTTAGAGGAGGAGCATGAGATTGATGCAGGAAGCGCCAACAGTGAATCCTGGGAAGTGTATAAAGATGTTGATTTTGACTTTGTTATTACTGTTTGTGGTCATGCCAAAGAAAGTTGCCCCGTTTGGCCTGCTGATACCATTGTTGCTCATTGGGGCTCTGAGGATCCGGCTGCAGTGGAAGGCAGTGAAGAAGAGATTATGAAAGTGTTTAGGGAGGTTTCTTGGCAAATCCGAAGGAGGGTGGAGCTTTTTGCAGCATTGCCATTTGATGAGTTGGACCAAGCCGGACTGGAGGAACGCACCAAAGAAATAGGTAGTAAGCCTTAAATAGAGTGACAAGGCTGACTGACATGACTCTAAATCTTTTTTGCCTAAGAATGCTTTTGGTTGTAAGAGGTTAAGCGTGAAGCGAATAGATGGGAGACGCCCCAATCAATTGCGTCCTTATGAAATCAAATGGAATATAGCTCCTAATGCATCTGGCTCCGTGTTGATCAAGTGTGGTAAGACACAGGTTATTTGCACGGCTACCATTGAAAATCACGTTCCTCGCTGGATGGATGCTCAAAACGTGGACGGGGGGTGGTTGACGGCAGAATATTCTATGATGCCTGCCTCTACACTCTCGCGAAAACAAAGGGAAATAGCAAAAGGAAGGATTGATGGCAGGGGTCAAGAAATTCAGAGGCTAATTGGGAGATCACTCAGAGCAGTTACAGATCTAAGCTCTCTAGGACGAAGGACAGTATGGTTAGACTGTGATGTGTTAGCTGCAGATGGAGGAACACGCACGACTGCGATCACTGGTGCCTATTTAGCATTAAAACAGGCTGTGCATCATTTGATGGAGAAGGGCGAATTAGCAAAAAATCCACTCAAGTATGCGGTGGCTGCTACAAGTGTGGGAGTTTGGGCGGATATACCAATTCTTGATTTATGCTATGAGGAAGATCGTGATGCTTCAGTCGATATGAATGTGGTGATGACTCATAAGGGGGAGTTTGTAGAAATTGGAGCCACCGGCGAGGAAGCAACCTTTAGCGCGGAACATTTAAAAGAGATGCTAGAGCTTGCGCAAGCCGGTATCAGAAAGGCTTTTCATTTCCAAAAAAAGGCATGGAAAGCCCTTGATGAAGCTTAATGATAAGAATTTTCTAGCGAATGAGTGCTTTAGCGTTGACTGCCGCAAACGATTGAAGTTTAGTTTCAAACTGCCGTGAATCAAAGTTTTGACCGTCCTACATTGCCCGCAGTTGGTTGGGTGAAGAGTCTAAAAGGTGATGATAGGGAGCTACTGGCTACCTACGGTGAGTTTATATCCGTAGAGCCTGACCATGACCTTATTAGACAAGGCGACCAACAGGATAATCTCTATTTAGTGATTGCAGGTTCTTTAGAGGTTAGGCGAGAGGGTATTGATAGGGACATTATTGTGGGAAGTATTAAGGAAGGAGAATCGATAGGCGAGATCAGTATCTTTGATCCTGGCGAAGCAAGTGCAAGCGTGAGAGCATATGAGTTTTCCCAAATCTGGCGTATTAGTCGCGAGAACCTCAATTCATTTTTAACTGATAATCAAGGGGCTGGAGTATTTTTAATGGTAGAGTTGAATCACATTCTAAGTAAAAGGCTTCGCAAGTTGAATGCACTCTTAGTAGATGCAAAGAGTGCCCCCTTCAGCGGATAATAAGTAATAAAGCAATGATGATGGACTGATTTCTGGGAAGATATTTTTCAGCAAGATCTAGGTCTGTGATTAATAAATTGGAAAAATTATGGCAAAAAGAGTAACTAAAAAGAAAGCTGCTAAAAAGGCTGCAACGAGAGCGAAGAAAGTCGCTTCGAAAAAAGTTGTTAAAAAGGCAACGAAGAAGGCTTCTAGTAAGAAGAAGGTAGCCCTTAAAAAGGCGCAGAAAAAGGCTGTTAATAAAAAAGCCGTAACAAAATCTAAGAAGGTAGTAACTAAGCCCAAGAAGGCAGTAGGTAAGGCCAAGAAAGCCGCGAGCAAGGCTCCTACTAAGAAACTAAATAAGGGTAAATATGTTTACTTCTTTGGTGGTAATAATGCAGATGGCCATGGCAAAATGAAGGAGCTCCTTGGCGGTAAGGGAGCAAATCTTGCCGAAATGTGTCGCATAGGTCTGCCAGTTCCTGGTGGGTTTACAATTACAACAGATGTTTGCACCTATTACTACGACAACGGCTTGAAATATCCCAAAGAGCTCAGCAAACAAATAGACGACGTCATTCGTAAGCTTGAGAAAGTCATGGGTAAAAAATTTGGCGATCTAAGTGACCCACTACTGCTAGCCGTTCGTTCTGGGGCACGCGAGTCGATGCCCGGGATGATGGATACTATTTTAAACTTGGGCTTGAACGATGACACTGTTGAAGGTCTAGCGGCCAAGAGTGGGAATGAACGTTTTGCTTGGGACTGTTACCGTCGCTTCATCCAAATGTATGGAGATGTTGTCATGGGTGTGCAAAAGCGTGAAGGAGAAGAGCATGAGCCATTTGAGCAAGTTATCGAAGCGCTTAAATATGAGGTGCTAAATGATCCGCATGCAGAAGATACAGATTTAGATGCAACCTCTCTTAAGGAACTAGTGTCAAGGTTTAAAAATTTGGTCCTAGAAAGAACTGGCAAGAGTTTTCCTCATAATCCAATGGATCAATTGATGGGTGCTGTCACAGCAGTCTTTGGTTCGTGGAACAATGAGCGCGCGATCATTTACCGCCAGAAGTATGGTATCCCCGCTTCATGGGGAACTGCTGTAAATGTTCAGGCTATGGTCTTTGGAAATATGGGTGAAACTAGCGGTTCAGGGGTTGCTTTCACACGTGATCCGGCTACTGGTGAAAAAGTTCTCTATGGTGAATTCCTAGTAAACGCGCAAGGTGAAGATGTGGTGGCAGGCGTTCGTACTCCGCATCCAGTAAAAGAAATGGAAACAAAGCTTCCTGAAGCATATAAAGGTCTCTTAAAAGTCCAAAAAGTGTTGGAAAATCACTTCAAGGACATGCAGGACTTTGAATTTACAGTTCAGGAGAAAACGCTTTACATGTTGCAAACTCGTAATGGAAAGCGTACCGGTATGGCTGCGGTTCGTATTGCCTGTGAGATGGTCAAGGAACGCTTGATTACTCAAGATATGGCAGTCAAGCGCATTGATGCAGATTCGCTTTCCCAGATGTTGACTCCGATCTTTGACCGTGAAGGCGTAGCAAATGCTCGAATCATAGCGAAAGGCCTTCCTGCTGGTCCAGGTGCTGCAACGGGTAAAATTTATTTTAATGCCAATGAGGCAGCCGAAGCAGTCGAACAGCATGGTGAAAAGGTGCTTCTGGTGCGCGTCGAAACTTCCCCTGAAGATATCCGAGGAATGTTAGCCGCCGAAGGTATTTTGACTGCACGTGGTGGGGTAAGTTCTCATGCAGCGCTAGTAGCTCGCCAAATGGGTAAAGTGTGTGTCTGCGGCGCTGGAGCTCTACAAGTCAATTACGATCATCAAACGTTGACGGTAGAAGGAGTGATCTATGAGAAGGGAGACTACCTCTCAATTGATGGCTCTTCGGGTGAAGTTTTTGCGGGTAAATTGGAAACAGCCCCATCGGAGATTGTCCAAGTCCTCATACAGAAAAGTCTAGATTCCAAAGAGAGCTATACTTTCAAGCTTTATGATCAGCTTATGAAGTGGGCAGATAAGTATCGCAAGTTAAATATACGCACCAATGCTGATCAGCCCGGACAAGTTGAGAATGCAGTAGCCTTTGGCGCTAAAGGAATTGGGTTGTGTCGCACAGAACATATGTTCTTTGAAGGCGACCGTATCGATGCAGTTCGTGAAATGATTCTAGCGCAAAGTGAAGAAGATAGACGTGTTGCTTTAGATAAATTGCTGCCATTTCAACGCTCAGACTTTGAGGGTATTTTTACAGCGCTCAAGGGGCTGCCTGGTACTATACGGCTACTAGATCCTCCCTTGCATGAGTTCCTGCCTCATGACGAGGCTTCACAGGTAGACTTAGCAAGAAAATTGGGTGTTGAGGTTGAGCTTGTCGCAAAGCGTGTTAATGATCTTCATGAGATGAATCCTATGCTAGGGCATCGCGGCTGTCGTTTGGGCATGGTTTACCCAGAAATAACGGAGATGCAGTCCCGAGCGATTTTTGAAGCTGCTGTAGCGGTTGCCAAAAAGGGTATTAAAGTGGTGCCCGAAATTATGGTACCTCTTGTGGGCTTTGATAAAGAGCTTGAGTCACAGAAGGTTGTTATTGACCGAGTGGCCAAAGAGGTCTTTAAGGCTGAAGGTAAGAAGATCAATTACCTAGTAGGAACAATGATTGAAATTCCTAGGGCTTGCATGGCTGCGGATCAGATCGCATCTGTTGCCGAGTTCTTTAGCTTTGGAACTAACGATCTAACACAAACTGGTCTAGGTATGAGTCGTGATGATTCTGGTTCGTTCTTACCGCATTATCAAAATGCAGAGATAGTCAAACAGAATCCATTTGCTGCTCTTGATCAAGAGGGTGTCGGTGAACTTATGAAAATTGGTATTGAGCGTGCGCATAAAACCAAGCCCAATATTAAACTTGGCATTTGTGGTGAGCATGGGGGTGAGCCCAGTTCAGTTAAGTTCTGTCACCACATTGGCTTAGACTATGTAAGCTGCTCTCCATTTAGGGTGCCGATTGCAAGACTGGCGGCTGCTCAGGCAGCATTGGCATGAGCTAGGTTTATTGAACTAGAAAATATAAAGGCGGAGGTTACACTTCCGCCTTTTTGCCATTGTAAATCTATCACTCTTTATAAATGTAGTATCTTTATGGAACTTGAGACTAGAAATTGGTTTATATGCCGAATAGCCTTGCAGCTTCTGGGATTATTGTATAATGAAACTCAAGACTCGTGTTTTTAGCCACGGGTTATCACTTGGGTTCTCAATGGGCTTAATTATCAGACATGGCATCAGATCGTAAAGAAGGCGCGCTAGCAACTTATCTCGAAGAGATTAGTAAAATACCTTTGTTAAGTCAGAAGGACGAGGTGCGTATTGCGAAAAAGATCCAGAGCGGAGATACGAAAGCGCGTGAGGAGATGATTCAAGCTAACCTTCGTCTAGTTGTTAAAATTGCTAATGAGTATTCAGGCTTTGGGTTGCCTACTTTGGATCTTATTTCCGAGGGAAACATTGGTTTGATGAAGGCGGTAGAGCGATTTGATCCTACTATGGGAAATAAATTTAGCACTTATGCAGCGTGGTGGATCAAACAAGGTATCAAGCGTGCTTTAGCCAATCAAAGCAAGACAATTCGGTTGCCAGTGCATCTGGTGGACAAACTTGCGAAAATGCGTCGTTTAACCATGCAGCTAACAGAAGAGCTTGGTCGTGAACCAAATGATGATGAGTTGGCGGAGGAGCTTGATGTTAGTAAAAAGAAGTTGGCTAAGCTGAAGAGAGTTTCCATGAAACCTTCTTCTCTCAATACGCTTATAGGAGACGAAGATGCAACAGAGCTTGGTGAAATTATTCCTGATGATAATGCCCCAGACCCTTCTACAGCATTGCTCAGCAAAAACATGCAGCATGCCATGAGTCAGGTTTGGGATGTGCTAGATAAACGGGAGAAAACTATCTTATCGTTACGCTTTCCGATGGACGGAAGTAAAGAAATGACTCTAGAAGAGATTGGGGTTAAGTTAAAAGTTACCAGGGAAAGGATTCGTCAATTGCAGAACCAAGCTTTACGTAAGATGCGGGATGCTATAGAAAAGAAGGATAATCAAAAAGGCGTATTATGACATTTGCAATCTTAAATGGTGCTAAAGAAAGAATAAAGTCAGCGGTTAGGGATATTCCTGATTTTCCAATAGAGGGCGTTGTTTTTAAAGATATTACACCCATACTTGAAAACGCTGATTTATTTCGGCTGATTATCTCACTGCTATCCGAACGTTATAAGAGCAAAAGTATCGAGCGCGTAGTAGCGATTGATGCTAGAGGCTTTTTGATTGGGAGCGCTTTAGCCTATGTTCTTGGAGTGGGAGTGGCAATAGTGCGCAAGAAAGGTAAATTGCCTCATAGGACAATATCAGCTTCTTATTCATTAGAGTATGGAGAGGCAACTGTGGAAATGCATGAGGACTCGATTGAAGAGGGTCAGCGGGTCTTGATTATAGATGATGTGTTGGCTACAGGCGGAACGATGGGAGCTTCTATCGATTTGGTTCAGCGCTTGGGAGGAAAAGTGGTCGAGTGCGCGTTCTTGATGGAGTTAGGCTTTTTGAATGGACGAAAAAAGCTGGGGGATCAACCCGTATTTTCAATACTGGAATACTAGTTTTCTAACATTTATTACTTTTTAATAGCCTATCTATTTTTTCTATCTTGGGCTGAATTACAAACTGGCAATATCCTACTTGAGGATTTGTATCGAAGTAGTTTTGGTGATAGCCTTCAGCAGGATAAAAATGCTCAGCTGGTGTGATCTCGGTCACGATTGGTGAGTTAAAATGACCTGAACGATCCCACTTTTCTTTAGACTGTCTAGCTTGCTCAAGTTGTTCATTAGAATGAGTGAAAATGGCTGATCTATATTGAGTGCCCGTGTCAGCACCCTGTCTGTTTAGGGTCGTGGGGTCGTGCATTTGCCAGAAATGATCTAATAACTCCTCATACGAAATAACTCGAGAGTCAAAAATTAATTTTGCAACTTCGGCGTGTTGAGTTTTACCAGTGCAAATATCATCGTAAGTTGGATTTTCAGTTTTTCCGCCTGTATAACCAGAGGTGACTTTATGTACACCTGGTATGCGCTGGAAAACAGCCTCTGTGCACCAGAAGCATCCCGCTCCAAGAGTTGCTAAGGTAAGTTCATTACTCATAATACAAGTATAACATAGGATTTTGGCACAGCCAAAATACCTTCATAAGGTCAGTATCCTAAGAGTCATAGCGGTTTTTCTTAAGATTAGCTCTGGGATGAAAGTTTTGATGCACTTGGCGGAGCCTAGTGTGTTCTATCTGCGTATAGATTTCCGTGGTACTTATATTTGCATGGCCTAGCAATTCTTGGATAACCCTGAGGTCTGCTCCATGGCTCAGCATATGGGTGGCAAAGGAGTGTCTAAGTAAATGAGGATATACATTTTTTTGAATGCCTGCATTCTGGACGATGGTTTTGACGACTTGCCAGATTCTTGCGTTGGTGAGCCTTGAGCCAAGACGAGAAAGAAAAACCTCACTACCTGATTTAGAGGTGAGAAGCTTAGGTCTTGAGTGTGTGAGATAATAGTCTATGGCTTCGGAGGCCTTTTGTCCGATTAAGACGAGACGCTCCTTATTTCCTTTTCCTATCACTTGAAGAGTGTTTTCTGTTAGGTTTAGACATTCCGTTCGCATATTAGCTAGCTCACTAATTCGCAACCCACAGGCATAGAGTGTTTCTAGAATAGCGCGATCACGGTTTCCTAGAATTGTGTCTGAGAATGGGAAAGAAAGAATAGTGGAAACTTCCTCTTCGGAAAGGATTTCAGGTAAGTAACGATAGAGTTTTGGTATGTCCAGACAGATGGCAATGTCTCGGGAGATTATTTTTTCTTGGTGTAAAAAGCGAAAAAAATTTCTTAGGGTAACGACTTCGTTCTTTAGGGATGCGGGAGAAAGTTTTCGAGATTTCTTTTGAATGGCAAGGTAGTTTTGAATATCCCTTAGGGATAATTGATCCCAAACTCGGTTGCAGTTTAGCTCTGTCGAAACCCATTTGCCAAAGCGCTCGAGCACTGCACGGTTAAGGAGCTGAGTATTTGTAGAATGCCCTTTTTCCATGGCTAGGTAAGCGAGACAATCTTCAAGAGTCTGCCAGATTTCAGGCGTATTCAAGTGGCCTTACCAATGGGGTTTTTGATTTGTAATGCGCTTATATGCTTCAAGATATTTCTCCTGTGTTTTTTGAATGATTTCTAAGGGTAATTCAGGTCCAGGTGGCTGTTGATTCCAATTGGATAACGAGAGGAGATAATCACGTACGAATTGTTTATCGAAGCTGGGCTGTGATTTGCCGGTCTGGTAACCATCCAAGGGCCAGAAGCGGGAGCTGTCAGGTGTTAGGATTTCGTCTATAAGTAGTAATTTCCCATCGTCTGTTGTGCCGAATTCGAATTTAGTATCGGCTAGTAGAATGCCTTGTGACTTGGCGTGAGCATGAGCCCAATGGTAAATTTCTAAAGAAGTTTGTTTAACTTGTTGGTAAATTTCTTCTCCTACCATCTCTGCTGCATGTGACTCATCCAGCGGTAGATCATGTCCTTCTTGGGCCTTAGTAGAAGGTGTGAAAATAGGCTCTGGCAATTGAGATGATTCTGATAAATGATCAGGCAGATAATAACCCTGGACCCTTGGGTGCCTTTGAAACGCTTTCCAAGCGGATCCTGCGAGATAACCGCGGACAATGCACTCAATGGATAAGGGTGTTGTTTGGTGACACAAGGTAGTGCGATTTTCCCAGCTTGGCTGATGGAGTGACCCAGGGAGTTCATAAGAGATGACATGGTGGGCTATGTGTTTGGGTAGGTTATCAAACCAGTAGCGTGACATCTGTGTCAGAACTATCCCTTTTTCTGGTATAGGATTAGGCAAAATAACATCAAAGGCAGAGATACGATCGCTAGCAACTAGAAGAATTTGATCATTGTATAAGTAAACATTGCGAACTTTTCCTTGATGCATGAGCTGAGGCTTGTTGGACATCGAGCTAGGATAGGGGTGGATCCTCCATTCTGCCAAAAAAAAAGACTTTTCTGACGCAAATCGAGCTTTAAGAGCTCTATTTAAGAACCCCTCCAGCTGTTAAAATAGTCAAGTTGGCTCTCGATAAGGCAATTTCAATAAAATATTGTCTTAGTTTTTGATTATAAAGGACTTCGCAATTTTTGTTGAATCGCAGGCGAAATTGCTTAACCTATCACTATGAGACCAACTCCCCCCGCCGGTATGCGCCCTGGAGGAGGGCGGCCACCTGGATTTAACAGGCCTCCTGTAAGACCTAGTGCCCCTGCGGCGGCTGCGCCTAAGCAGCAAGTAGTTGCACCGGTTCCAGCAGCCCCGGCAAGGCCCACGACGGCCCCCGCAAGTGGTGGTGGGAACGCTGCCACAGATTTTATCTTACAGTTTAAGAAACAGCTACTTCCCTACCTGATTCAACGGATTGATCCTCAGTTGCTTAATAGTGGAAATGAGAAGATTCTAAGACAGACGATTGAGAGATTGATCGATGAAAAGTTAGCCGCAGATAAGATACCAATTGGTAGGCAGCTTCGCGAGAAGCTCATGGTGGATGTCATTAATGAGATGATAGGGTTCGGCCCACTTGAGGAATTGCTGAAGGAAGAGACTGTTACGGAAATAATGGTCTGTGGGTCACACACGATTTATATTGAGCAATCCGGTAAACTTACACTTTCTCCTGTCAGATTTGTTGATGATGCGAGTTGCCGAAGAGTTATTGATAAGATTCTCTCTCCCTTGGGTCGGCGAGTCGATGAATCTAGTCCAATTTGCGATGCGCGACTACCTGATGGATCTCGTGTGAATGTAGTAGTGCCTCCTTGTGCCCTGAATGGTCCTACCATTACTATTCGAAAGTTTAGCAAAAACAAGTTGACCATGGAGCGAATTATCGAGTTCAAATCGATTTCTCGCGGCATGGCCATGTTTTTACAAGCCGCTGTTCGTGGCACCTTAAATATAGTGATTTCGGGTGGTACTGGATCAGGCAAAACCACTATGCTAAATGCATTGTCGGGTTATATCCCTGAGGGTGAACGTATTATAACCATTGAGGATGCCGCTGAACTAGCGTTGCTACAGGATCATGTTGTACGCTTGGAGTCTAAGCCTCCTAATATTGAAGGCAAAGGAGCTGTAACGATCAGGGATTTGGTAAAAAGTTCGTTGCGGATGCGGCCTGACCGAATCGTGATAGGTGAGTGTCGGGGTGGCGAGGCTTTGGATATGATCCAGGCAATGAATACTGGGCACGATGGATCACTTACGACCACACATGCTAATACGCCCCGAGATGCTTTAGCCCGAATTTCCACCTTAGTGCTCATGGCGGGGATGGACCTTCCGGAAAAAGCAATTAGAGAACAAATAGCAGGGGCCGTCCACTTATTTGTTCAGATTTCCAGACTTCAAGATGGATCACGTAAGTGTACTCACATAACAGAGGTTCAAGGGATGGAGGGAAATACCGTAACCTTACAAGATCTTTTCCGTTTTGAACAAGCAGGGCTAACTAATGAGGGTAAAGTGAAGGGAACGCTAAAAGGATTGGGAATTATACCGAAGTGTATGGATAAGTTAAGGGCGCATGGGGAAAATTTGCCAGTTGAAGTATTTCAAACAACTTTAGAGACTTAATTATGGATATAGATCCACTACTAATTGTCATATTAATATCGATTCTCTTCTTTTTCCTGGCAATAGCTGGCGCGGCAGCGTCTTTTCTGACAAAAAGCGAGAAATCGGTTGTTCAGTCTCGAGTAGAGAAGCTGGCAAAAGTTTCGGAAGATCTCAAGGATGAGCTAAATGCGGGTATACCTGACCTGCAAGATCAGAAGAAGTCTTTGTTATCTGCTGTTGATTTTACGCCCATTATCACCAAGTTTACTGGGGAGTCTTATTTTACAAGTTTGGAAAGAAATCTGGCGCAGGCTGATATCCCTTTACGGGTATCAGAGTATATGACCTTGAGAATTATGATGACTGGGCTTGGAGGGCTTCTTGGACTTGTGTTGGCAAACTTTAACTTGTTGGGCATCTTGGGTGCTTTGACCTTTTGGGCGTTAGAAAAAATTATCATTCCCTTTCGCAAAAAAGCTCGTTTAAAGAAGTTTACAGATCAGTTAGCTGAATTTTTGATTCTGATAGTTAATTCACTTAGAGCAGGTCAAACATTTGTTCAGGGGTGCATTATTGCCGCAGGAGAGTCCCCTCATCCTATTTCGACAGAATTTAAACAGATGATCAAAGAAGTTAACTTGGGTATGCAAGAAACACAGGCCATGGAGAACCTTTTAGTTCGTGTACCAAGTGAAGATCTAAAAATTGTGGTGAGTGGCTATGTCATTCAAAAGAAGGTTGGAGGAAATTTGGCTGAAATTTTAGAAACGACGGCTGATACAATACGTGAGAGAATAAAGATACAGGGCATGATTGATACATTAACCACGCAAGGAAAGCTCTCTGGATTCATTGTTGCAGGGTTACCCTTTTTGATTGGGTTTGCTATTAATGCTATCAACCCAGCGTATCTAAGTCCTTTGCTTGTTGAGGGGTTAGGGAAAGTGCTCATAGCGGTTGCTTTGTTGATGCAGATTATAGGGGCTTTTGCTATTAGTCGAATAGTAACCATAGAAGTTTGATGTAAATGTTTATTTTAATTTGTTTATTGTTCTTTTTGTTTTGGATGGTCTTGGCTGCTGCTTTTGTTTCTAAACGTCAAAAGCCAGCTAGTTTAACAGAGCGTTTGCAAAGTGCTCAAGTGGGAGGAGCTGGGGCTGATGCACCAGGCTTTCGAGATCAAGATCAAATGGATAAAAGTCTTCTTGCGCGAGTTATATTGCCTACAGCTGAAAAGTTGAGTGGCAAATTTGCCGGAGTCACTCCCAAGAAAATGGTGGAGCAAAGTGACCAAGTGATAGCAGAGGCGGGATTGACAGGTAAAGTTACGGGAGTACAGGTTACGACAATTTCTTGGATGCTAACTATCGGTTTGCCCGCATTTCTCTTTTTGATTTTTATGCCAGCTTTGTCTCAAGGAAATATAGAACTTCATATTTTAGGATTGATATGCTTAGTCTCCGCTGTTCTTGGGTATCGCTTACCTATAGGCCTTATCACAAGTAAGGCGTCCAAGAGGAAGCATGAAATACAACTATCATTACCATTCACTATGGACCTCATCAGTATCAGTGTGGAGTCTGGGATGGCATTTGATGGGGCGATGCAAGTGGTAGCAGAACGAACAAACGGAGCGTTGAGTGAAGAGATGAGACGCACCTTGAGAGAGATAAATCTAGGGATTTCTAGGACTGATGCATTAGCTAATATGTCAAAACGTATTGGGCTGGATGATCTAAAATCTTTTATTACGGCTGTTAATTATATTAGTAAGCTAGGAGGCAGTCTGGTGGATGTCATTCGTATTCAGACAGAGGCCATGCGTGTCAAGAGAAGGCAACGTGCTGAGAAAAAGGCTAACCAGGCCCCTGTCAAGATCATGATACCTCTGGTTCTTTTTATATTTCCTTGTTTGTTCATTATCATTTTAGGGCCTGCTGCGGTTCGCTTTGCTACAGGTGGCTTTTCTTACTAGCAGAAGATAGGGGTGGCTCTTTTGGTCGCTTGGTCTTATGACTTCTACTGATTCTTTGGTAAGTGTTGCTTGCCAGTCTTGTATAGCTTTTTGTTCTTTCTGACCTTCGCTATGTCCGGGATAAACTAGTACCGAAAGTATGCCTTTTAGTGATAGAATTTCTAGAGAAGAGTTCAAAGCAGGTATTGTTGTTTCAGGGAGTGTGCAAATAGATTTATCCCCTCTTGGTCTATATCCGAGGTTGAACATGATGGCATTTACGTTTTGGTGCCAGTTATGGGGAATGAAAGCCTCAATGTTTTTGTGATTCTCAGCGTGTAAATCAATGTTACAAGTAGTCGCATTTTGGTTTAACAAAGCTTTGGTGGAGTGCAGCGCTTCTCTTTGAATATCGAAGGCTATTACTGTCCCTTGAGGACCTATTTGCCTGGCTAAGAAAAGCGTATCGTAGCCATTACCCATTGTACAATCGATGGCACAATCACCAGATTGGAGATGTTCTGCTACTTTTGAATGAGCAATCTCTGTAAGTCGCATGTCAAAAAATAGAGATAGAAGTTTATTGCTCTGATTTTATTCTTGGCCCCACAACTGTCGGTCCAAGGTGCGGTATTGTATCGCTTCGCTGAGGTGGTCAGGAGAGATAGAATCGCAGGCCTCTAAATCTGCGATAGTCAGGGATACTTTTAGGATTCGGTCATAGGCACGTGCGCTGAGCTGCAGGTCTTTCATGGCAAATTTAAGTAATTCTTGGCACTCTCGATCGAGATGAATCCATTTCTTGATATCTTTCGAAGACATTTGAGCATTACACCAGCTGCTCTTCTGATGGCTCTTTTTGCTTGCTAGTCTCTTAAGCTGCCTTTCTCGAGCTTGGATGACTCTCTGTCGTATTACACGAGAAGGCTCACTAGGTTTAGCGTCAAGCAACTGGTTAAGTTTCAGGGAAGGTACTTCTAAGTGGATATCAATACGATCCAATAGTGGGCCAGAAATTTTACTCAGGTATTTTTGAACGACTTGGTGAGAGATACGGCCTAGTGAAGTGTCATGCTTGGAGCCAGTTGGAGTCGGGTTCATAGCTGCAACAAACATGAATCGTGAGGGAAAAGTAAGCGTGCCTGAGGCTCTGGAGATAGTGACTTGCCCGTCTTCGAGTGGTTGGCGCAGAACTTCTAATGTAGATCGCTTAAATTCTGGAAGTTCATCCATAAAAAGAACGCCATGATGCGCTAGAGATACTTCCCCTGGAGAGGGGTTTACTGAGCCCCCTATTAATCCTATATCTGAGATAGTATGGTGGGGTGATCGAAAGGGACGCTGCTTGATTAAAGGTGCATCAGTTTTGATAAGGCCACAAATGCTGTGGATTTTTGTGGTTTCAATCGATTCCTCATGAGTCAAGGGAGGAAGGATGGTAGGTATACGCTTGGCCAGCATGCTTTTGCCGGAACCGGGATCTCCAAGCATTAAGATATTATGGCCACCGGCAGCGGCGATTTCTAAAGCTCTTTTTGCAGCCTCTTGGCCTTTAACATCTGAGAAATCTATGTCCAATTCTAAGTCATCGGAATCGGATATGGCTTGGGATTGAGGCTGCGTAGGTGCCAATGAGAGCTTACCCTCAAGAAAGTTAACGGCGTCTTGCAATGTCCTTATGCCATAAACCTTCGTTTTGCTGATGACTGAGGCCTCCTTAGCATTTTCTTGCGGAACTAGTATGCCGCGGGCTTTTTGTGATTTTGCTGCTTCGGCCAAAGGTAATATGCCGCGAACAGGTCGCAGTGAACCATCAAGGGCGAGCTCACCTACGATGAGAAAGTCTCTCAAGCACTGAGAGCTAAGTTGCTCTGATGCGGCAAGCATTCCCAAAGCAATAGGGAGATCAAATAAAGGGCCTTCTTTTTTGATAGTTGCTGGAGCTAGGTTAACAGTGATACGTCTTTCAGGGTGGAAAAAGCCGCTGTTGGTAATAGCACTTTTGACTCGGTCTCGTGATTCTTTGACAGCTGCATCCGGCAGTCCTACAACTACCACGTGTGAAAGGCCTAAGCCAACATCTACTTCTACTTCAACGGAAAGAGCTTCAATGCCAACTATAGTGGCTGCTGTTACTTTAGCTAACATCAGAACTAGGCTAGGTGGATGTGATACAAATGAAAAGGATTTGATGAAGGAGCTCTAGCAAACTCATGCTGTTAGATTTGCATTCAAAGTCTAATGGATCTGTGACCTCTGTTGAGCGCCTAGTTACCCATCACTTTTGATATGAGTCAACGTATCTCCAAGAAGCAATAGCCTCAGAGGTCCTAAGTAAAGAATCAACGGCCTCCTGGCGCAGCGTCCTAAGAGCCTTCTGAATTTGACACGCGATTGTCACTTTTATGTCACACAATTGTAATAATTAGCTCTCACCCTCAGGGTCTCAAATGGGACCTCGGATTCATTCTATGCTTAGTGGGTGATGCGAATTGTCTCAGTATTAGGAACTAAACAATATATAGAAGGGTCAATAGTGAGTTTGAATAAAGTGACTGCCCAAGTGATGGGACTGTTAGTTGTATTCGCCTTAGAAACGAGTGTATTAAATGCAACTTCTTCGGATGCCTTAATCGATATTTTAGTGAAAAAAGGTGTTCTGACTAAACAAGAAGCGGAAGAAGTTAGGGCTGATTTATTAAGCGAAGCAATGGGTCCACCCGAAGAGAAGATTACTTTAAAAGGAGATAGTTATATTACAAAATTTACGCTTTATGGGGATGCACGACTGAGATTTCAGTGGGAAAATGCTCAAGAGGAAGGGCCGACCTTTGATGCCAATGGTGAGGATGAGAATCGGTTCCGCTACCGTTACAGACTGAGACTAGGTGCAGAGTATCAGTTTCTAGATGATTTTAAAGCAGGAGTTAGGTTAGAGACTTCTGAGTCATCTGATTCTACAAATGTTGACTTCGGTGGTTATTTTGACAAGACAGGAGATGATGTATACATCGGATTGGCGTACCTAGAATACGAAAACGAAGATATTTTTGATCTTGGTTTGGTGGATTATTTCAATTTTACGGTTGGCAAGCAAACTTTTATCAAGCGCTTCATGATGCAAAAGGCGTGGTGGGATGGCGACATTAATCCAGAAGGTTTGAGTGCACAGTTAGGGTGGGAGGATGTCTATATCGATGGACTGAACCTCACGCTACGATCTGGTGCTTATGTAGTTTCTGATGAAGATGACCGAGTAAGGGGCAGTGAGGATGGTGATGGTTTCTTATTTGTGGAGCAAGCAGAGTTTGCTTATTCGTGGCAACCTAAGACAGGCATCAAGTTTGCTCCTTCATTTATGTTTGAGTCTAACGGGCATTTTACAAATCCTGAGGATGCTGGGACGCCAGATAACGAAAACGCTTATGCATCGGTAGGCGACTATTATGTCTTTTTTATGCCAGTAGAGTTAACTTGGAATATGCTGGGTTATCCTCAAATGCTTTATGGCACTTATGGAGTTAATTTTCAGGACGAAACGACGGCAACAAACTTTGGGGCAAACGCTCAGAGTGAGGGACACAACCAATTTTTCAACATTGGCTACCAATGGGGTAAAGCCAAGAAAAAGGGGTCATGGCAGATTGGCGCAGAATATCGATACTATGGTGCTTTTGCCTATTCTCCCAATTTAAGCGATTCAGATTTTGCCAAGAATGCCACAAATCAGCATGGGATCGTCTTTAAAGTGAAATACGCGATGACGGATTACCTCTATCTTGCGGGAACTTATTTCCACTCAAATGCTATTGACGGAACCGCCGGTGCCAACGGGTTCAATGAATTCGCAGGTAGTGAGTTTTCCCAGGTCGACTTGCTCCAGATAGATTTAAATTGGAAGTATTAATTATTAACCATAAACAAATCAACATATAAAAATCAAAAGATGAAGAAGAAATTATTTGTTCTACTAACAGCATTAGCTCTCGTTAATGTTTCCTATGCGGAGAAAGTGGTCATCAAGGGTTCTGATACTCTGGGTGCTAAATTAGTTCCTCAGCTTGCTGAAGCCTATAAGGTAAGTAATCCAGAAACGACATTTGAAATTGCAGCTGAAGGTTCATCCACAGGGATAGCTGCGGTGATTGATGGAACTGCCGACTTGGGCATGTCTAGCCGCCCTGCAAAACCCAAAGAGGTGTCTGCGGCCTTGGCTAAAGGTGTTAAAATGAAGCCAACCATTGTGGCATTTGATGGTATTGGTATCATAGTCAATAAGGATAATCCCATAAGCAGTCTATCATTGAAGCAAGTGGAAGAAATTTTCACTGGAGATGTTACGGATTGGAACACTGTAGGGGGTAACTCAGGCACCATCTCTATGTATACTAGAAATACATCATCGGGAACTTACTCGGATTTCAAAAAGATGGCAATGAGTAAGCGAGATTATGCTGGTGCGGCCCAAAAAATGGCCGGTAATGAGCAGATCGCTTCTGAAGTGGCAAAAAATCCTTTAGGTATAGGCTATGTGGGTATGGCTTATTTGAAGACGCCAGGAATCAAAGTGGTTAAAATTGATGGCGTTTTGCCTAGTATGGAGACCGTGCGTGAACAGCAGTATCCTATTGCCCGTCCTACATTCTTCTATTCAAATGGAGCGCCTTCGGCTAAGGCTCAGAAGTTTGTCGATTTCCTCTTTTCTTCCAAGGGTAGCGAGATTGTTAAGCAAGTGGGCTTTGTCCCGTCAAAATAAATAGGGACTTTACTAGATATAGGCTTTTAACTTTTCTGAAATTTATTATCTTGTGCGGGGTGAGAATCTGCTTCTCACCCGTATACTTGCGGTCACTGGGAATATAACATTTGCATTAAAACTGCTAAAAAATGGGGGCACATACCATAGAGAAAAAGAAGGAGCCTATGAGCTTTGGTCAGGCTCTTTCAAGTAAATCTCGGCGCAAATTTCTGGGCTTTACATTAGATGGATATATAGAGAAGTTTTTCATGATTGCCGCATCCATTGCAATCGTGATTTTACTCTTGATCATTACATTTCTATTCAGGGAGGGGGCAGGGTTTGTGCCTGATTATAGAAGTCATATTGCTCTTTACCGCAAGGCTGGCTTAGAATACGTTGATTTAATACGACAAGTTGAGGATGAGCATAAGGCTGTGACTCGTGCTTTAAATCAAGTGAGACTTCAGGAATTCAAATACCTAACTAGTGAAAAAGGATTGTCTATTTCTCAGGCTAACGAAGAACTGATAGCGTTTGACGAATTTTTAAAAAAGTACGATGGTAGCCGTATCAAGCTATCTGGGCTAGTGAGCTCACTGTCAGCAAGAGTAACGGATGTAAAAGACCGAGCGATTGTGGCAAGAGATACAGCGGTGGCCAAAAAACGTTTTTTGCAATCTAGTGACCCAGAGGGGCGTGCCTTTGGAGAGTCACTTGAGGTTGAAATAATTGATTTTGACGAAGAGACTGAGGCATTGCGCAGTCAAGAAAGCGACATTTTGGAATGTAACAGTGCCCTCGAGTATGATTTGAGAAACTTATCTGCTGGTCTACCTCGAGTGCAATCCCCCGTGGGCAGGAAAAAGGTCAAAGCAATCGCCTCTGGAATTGGTGAGATCAAAGAAAATATTATTGAAACCAATAAAAAGATAGAGAATTACAACTTTGGAGAGCCAGTAACCTTGATTTCATCTATTTTGGGATTTGTTTTTGGATCTAGTTGGGTGACGCAAAGTTTTTGGCAGGATTGGTTTGGGGTGATACCACTTTTTACAGGTTCTATGATGATTTCTTCATTGGCTTTGATAGTAGCTGTACCATTCTCCGTGGCAGCGGCGATTTATGTCAACCAGCTAGCCTCACAGTCCGAGCTAAATTTTATAAAGCCATTTATAGAGTTTATTGGTGCGATACCTTCGGTTGTGTTGGGTTTTTTCGGGGTAGTGGTATTGGGGGAAGCATTGAGATCAGTGTCACAAATAGAGTTGCTTTCCTGGGTCCCTGGGTTTCCAATGTCTGAAAGGTTAACCATACTAACAGCTGGTTTGCTTTTAGCTTTTATGGCCATACCAACCATTTTCACCTTGGTGGAGGATGCTATTAACAATGTTCCAAATCAATTTGTGGAAGCTTCTTATGCATTAGGGGCTAACAAAATTCAGACTGTATTTAAAATTCTGATTCCATCTGCTCTTTCTGGTATTATCGCAGCGATTTTATTAGGGCTAGGGCGCGTTATTGGAGAAACAATGGTGGTCTTGCTTTGCGCGGGAAATAGAATACAAATTCCTGAGTTTTCTCTTGGCCTTGGAGCTTACCTGCAGCCTGTGCATACCATGACTGGGATTATTGCTCAAGAGATGGGTGAAGTTGCCAACGGAAGTTTGCACTACCGGGCCTTATTTATGGTTGGCCTGGTCTTATTTTTTATCTCATTAATGTTGAATATAGCAGCTCAGCAAATAGTAAGAAGATTCAGAGTCAGAATATAAACACAGTCGAGTCGTTCATATGAATCGGATAGAGAATATTTTTTTAAAGCGGACGACGAAGGCCGGTCAATGGGAGAAATGTCTTGGCTGGGCATTCCGTCTCACTACCTATCTCATCATTCTATTTGCAGTGCTTATTTTTGGGGAAATTTTTATAAAAGGTGGTAAGCAGGTATTTAAAACAACTCCCCCTTTTGTTGAGGTAGATTTTTTAATCGAAGCACCTGAAACCCTGCACGTCTTCGAGCATGAAGGAGAGGAACATCGTTTAGGGAATTCAGAGTATCAAGTTTTTATTCAGTCGGATAAGTCGAATCCAATAAGCAATCATAGCACTTACGTCTATTCCGCAGGTGGGATTTTCCCATGCATTGTAGGCACTATTCTGTTAGTGGTCGGGGCCATAGTGATTGCTTTATTTCTGGGGATTATGTCGGCTATTTATTTGAGTGAATATAGCAAGCAAGGAGCATTTATTGATTCTATTAGGTTGGGAATTGTTAATTTATCCGGCGTTCCCTCTATTGTTTTTGGATTGTTTGGCTATGCACTATTTGTTCAATTCTTTGGTTGGAATGTATCATTAATGGCTGGCTGGTTTACGTTGGCTTTTATGGTTTTGCCTATTGTCATTACAGCCAGTGAGGAGTCTCTTCGTGCGGTTCCTATGGGATTCCGGGAAGCTTCATTGGCTTTAGGTGCCACAAAATGGCAAAGTATTCGCTCGGTGGTTTTACCCTACGCTACACCGGGTATTTTGACATCTTCTATTTTAGGGATTACTCGCATAGCGGGGGAAACGGCCCCTATTATGTTTACCGCAGCCTATGTGGTGAGGGATGAATTGCCGTGGCAGGTAGAAAGATTAAGTGATTTTTTCTTTCAAGGGGTCATGGCGTTACCTTATCACATATATGTTTTAGCTGCTAAAATTCCTCAGAGTGAGTATACAAGTGGAACTCAATATGGAACGTGCTTTGTCTTTTTGGTAGTTGTGTTAACAATATCGCTGGCCTCAATATTGTTGAGGGCACATATTCGGAAAAACTTAAAATGGTGAGATGAGCTGTCTTTTAGAAAAAATGAATCTTACCTTGTAAGCTAGGTGCTCGTTAGGGTCATTTTAGGAGTGAAAGTTAGTCGATAGCGACTTAATAATGGGGTAATAAACTAAAGGTGTATACGATGAATAGGGTAAAGGAAAAGAACGATATGGTGGAACAAGCAACTGTTAATCTTGTTAAGGAGCGGGCTAAGAAGCCTGAGGTCATTATTGAGATTGATCGGCTAGACTTTTATTATGGAGCATTTAAAGCCCTCCATGATATCAGCCTTGAAATTCCTAAGGGTGAAGTCACCGCATTTATTGGGCCTTCTGGTTGTGGAAAATCTACCTTGCTCAGATGTCTCAATCGTATGAATGATCTGGTGGATGTAGCGAAGATCGGCGGAGGAGAAATTCGTATCGATGGGATAAATATTAACGATCCTAGCGTGGATGTTATTGAACTTCGTAAGCGAGTGGGCATGGTCTTCCAGAAGTCTAATCCTTTTCCCAAGTCTATATATGAGAATGTTGTTTATGGACTGCGAATACAAGGCGTTCACGATAAGAAACTCTTAGATGAAGCGGTAGAAAAGAGTCTGATGGGGGCTGCTCTATGGGAGGAAGTGAAGGATCGTTTAGATGATATCGCAACGGGCCTTTCCGGAGGCCAGATGCAGCGCCTTTGCATTGCCAGAGCTATTGCAGTTGAACCCGAAATCATTCTTATGGACGAACCTTGTTCTGCTCTCGATCCCATTGCTACGGCAAAAGTGGAGGAGCTCATTACTGGCTTGAAGGGTAAGTTTACGATTGTGATAGTGACTCATAACATGCAACAGGCTGGAAGATGCTCCGATCGCACAGCCTTTTTTTATCTTGGTAAGCTAATCGAGGTGGACGAGACAGCGAAGATCTTCACTAATCCCAGTAAAAAACAAACGGAGGACTATATCACAGGTAGATTTGGATAAGTAGAGATGATGGCTGCAGCAGTGCAAGGAAATGAGTGCGAATGTAATGCAGAATTGCTTCCCATGCATTTTTAGCTTATGGTCAATCTTCAGTAATGACGGAAAAAGACAAAGAACACATGCGAGGTATCTTTAAAGGACCTCTTCTTAAGCTTAGGGAGACGCTCTTGATGATGGCAAGTCTTACAGACCGCAATTTTACGGTAGCCATGAATAGTCTGACAGAGAGAGATGCTAGCAAAGGAACACTAGTTGAGGCAGAAGATACCATTGTCGATAAGCTAGAAGTGGATATTGATGCCATGGTGGTGGTTTATTTGTCTACCCACGGTGCTGCGGCAACCGCTTGTAGACTTGTTCTAGCTACCTCAAAAATTTCTGAAGCGTTAGAAAGTATCGCTGACCAAGCTGTGACCATTGCCCGCCGATCTCAAAAGTTGTGTGAACTGCCTGAACTTCCATTGGATCTTGAAATTATGCCTATGGCGCAACTAAGTCTGCGTATGATGAGGGAAGGCATTGATTGTTTTGTAGATGTAGCCCCGGATAAGGTTCTAGATATTGTAGCACTCGATAAAAAGGTAGATAGCAAAAATAGAGAAAATGAAAGAGTTCTTTGTGAAATTATGAGTGAGCATCCCGATTATGTGCAGCAATGCATCCATTACATGCTCATTTCAAGGGCGCTTGAGCGTGTCGGGGATTATGCTAAACATATTGCCCAAGAAGTTTATTATTTGTACATGGCGGAAGATATCCGTCATCGGCAGCTCGCCTCCTCTTAGAGGTTGGTGTTAATACAATCTTTAATTCTTTAGACTAGTATTCTCCTCATTTAGGCCTCAATAGCCTTTGCCAAGCCTGTAAATGGAAAATAAAAGTTATTAGTGGTCATTTGTGTATTGCAAAATAGCAATTTCTTTGTCAAACACAGCTCGTGCGTAAGACAAAAATTATTGCAACTCTGGGACCTGCAATTGAGTCAGGTGAGGAATTAAAACAGTTGATTCAAGCAGGGGTAAGTATATTTCGGCTAAATATGTCTCATGCAAAGCATGAGTGGGTTAAAGATATTGTTAAACAGATTCGAGCTCAGGCGGCAGGGCTTAATCAAACAGTAGGTATATTACTAGATACTCAAGGACCGGCAATTCGGACGGGCGATTTGCCCACCAATCTAGACCTAAAAGAGGGCGATACTTTTACATTTACAGTCCGCGGTCATGTTTCTGAAGAGGCTTATTCGGTAGATACTAATTATGATGACCTTGTAAGTGATATTAAGGTGGGCGATGTCGTAATGGTTGACAATGGTGTCATCCAGATGGTGGTTAGAGACAAGAATGAAAACGAATTGAAGTGTGAAGTTTTGACTCCGGGAGCTTTAGGGAGCCGTAGGCATATTAATTTGCCTGGAGCTCGGGTAAATCTGCCAGCACTCACAGAAAAAGATCTAGCGGATATTCAAGTAGGAATAGAGTGTGATGTTGATCTTATAGCGTTGTCTTTCGCCAGGGAATCAAAGGATGTATTACAGCTAAAAGAATTGCTCAAATCTAAAGGGGCAGCCCATATAAGTGTCATTGCAAAGATAGAAGATCAGTCTGCGGTTAAAGAGATAGAGCAGATTGTGGAAGCAGCTGATGGGATAATGGTGGCCAGAGGAGATTTAGGTGTGGAGTGCCCATATGAGGAATTACCTATTATCCAGCGTAGGATTATCAAAAAATGTGTGGCAAGTGTGAAACCCGTCATTGTCGCAACCCACATGTTGGAGAGTATGATTGAGAAACCTTTGCCGACGCGTGCTGAGATTACAGACGTGGCGAATGCTGTATATGAGGAGGCAGACGCTATTATGCTTTCAGGTGAGACGGCAGTGGGTAAATACCCAGTAAAATGTATTCAAGTGCTGGATCGAGTTGCCCAGCGTATTGAGAGGACTGGCAATATTAGGTACCATGAAAAAGTTGTTTTGCGGGACACAAGAGAAAATGTAGGAGCTTCTGCTGTGCATTTAGCAAATGAGATGAAAGCAGAGGGCCTAGTGGTATTTACCCGCTCCGGCAGAATGGCGCGTGTTTGTGCTGGGTTACGACCTGAGGTAACTTCTATTTTTGCCTTTACTCCTGACGAGCAACTCACTCGGCGTCTCTCTTTGTATTATGGTGTCATACCCTTGTTCTTGCAGTTCGATGAGATTCCGCAAAAGAATTTGCCAGAAGCTGAGAAGCTCTTATTGGAGCGCAAAATCCTGCCTGAGGGTAGTAAAGTAGTTGTTCTTTCTGAGCTATTTGTGGAATCCAAGGTAATTTGGAGCGTTCAAGTTCGTGAATTAGGCTTAAATGTCTAAGGAGAAGTGTTTAATTTGCGGCATTATAAGTTTTGCGAGATTGCGCTTCGGTCGGTGTGAGACCTTAGCCCTCCATCTGAGAAATGTTGTGGGTTGAGACTAAGTGACTTGTGAGTAAGGCCAACATACTAAAATTTCTACTACTGTCCTTTTTGTCAATCTGGCTGGGTCTGTGGCTTGTGCTAACTTTGAGTGATATTCATAGAATACTAACGGTTTGGCAACGGGGCCAAGAAGCAGGTGGTGATGTCAAGCAACATTATGTTGTGGGGTCATGCTGAAGGAGAACCCAGAAAATGGTTATCAATTGATCTATAGAGACTATATCTATATGGACTGGTTAATCCGCTTATTTCATTATGACATGTATGAGGCGAAAAATTATCAGCGTGACCATAATTATAGATATGGGCCCATCGTCGCCAAGATATCAGAATGGGCCTTGATCCTGCCATACAAATATTGGCCTGCGCTATGGTTTGGTTTATCTATTCTTCTAGCAGGGGTAAGTTATTTTTTCTTAGATAAAAGTTTAGATCTTCGCATAAATCCTATCTCAGGGCTGTTGGTCGTATTGGGCTATCCATCATCCGTTTATCTTATCTCACTTTACCAGAATAGCTTTGTCTCACTTGCGATTGTGTGTAGCGCTGGGTATCTCGTGTGCAAAAAAAAGAGCTTTCTTGCGGGGCTACTATTTGGGGTGATTTTTTATAAACCCCAGATACTGGTTTACGTGACGGCATTCGTTTTATTTACAGGGAACATTCGCTTTGTGTTGGGAGCAGGGTTAAGCTCAACACTATTTATGCTGATATCATTGGCAGTATGTGGACTGGATGCCCATCTTTATTGGTTTCAAAGTTTGTCAGAAGTAATGAGAGGTATTCAAGGCGACGAGATGCAAACTAACATTCCTTGGAAAGGATTTGTGCTTACGGTATTCCCTGAGGCTTGGCATCAAGCTGGCTTAATAGGCGGGCAAGTAATTATGTTTGCGGTATTCATTTGGTCACAGTGGATGATTTGGCATCAAAGAAAAGAAGGTGCTTGGAAGGAATGGTATAGCTTGTATTGGGGAGTTGCTTTTTGGGCATTGTTTTCTCCTCATGTTAAAGTCTATGAGCTGAGTCTCGCTTTACCCTGTTGGTTTTTAATGCTTAGCCTTCAATCTTCGTTCTACAAAAAGGATGAGGCTCTAAAGGTAGATACTTTGCATGGCCTCTTCTGGACGAGTGGCTTTTTAGCTTTGTTTTGTAGGTTCATCGGCGCCTCTATTGTGGCTCCACTGCTTACATTATGGTATATTCTCTGTCTTCTTTTGATGTCGAAGAAGGTCTCTGTTCCTTCGAAAAGCCTAAAAACGGGTTGACTTCCGAGGCGAGGTGGATTATTTACTGATCGATCAGTAAATAAAGGTTGATAGTGCTAGGCGGCCTGTGAGGTCCGACAATGCAAGATTTCGGGTTCGAAATCTCGAGTCTAGCGCATATGACTAGGTAAATGTCATGGAAATTGTAAAAAAGCAGCAGAGGGAGCGTAATCCCGAAAAGACCTATAGCTCGATCTTGAGATCTGCTGAACGCCTTTTTGCCAGGAAAGGCTTTGCGGGCACCTCCATGAGCCAGATAGCAGAGGCCTCTGGTGTATCTCAGCCACTGATTCATCATCATTTTGGCAATAAAGAAAGTCTTTATCGGGCAGTTAAGAGTGATGTCATGAAGCGGATATTTGAGGCGTGGGAATATGCTTCTGAGGGTGAAAACGGTATTGATTCCTTCGAGACTCGAATTAGAACGGTCTGGCGATTTATTGGAAAACATCCCACTTTTATTCGGCTGGTTGAATGGTCGAGATTAGAAGATAAAGATGATTTTTGGCCGGGTGAAGAAAGGCTAGTTAGAGCGCTACATAGGCACATTAAAGGGGGGCAGGAAGAAGGTCTGTTCCGTGACGACATAGACCCAATGGTTATTTCGGTCATGGCTCAAGCGCTAGTTTTATTTTGGTGGGAAGATCATAACTACGCCGTTCGTCATTTCGGTGGCCGTGCAGTAGTAAATGAGCATTACCTTGAACAGATGTTGAAAGTTTTTATGAGTGGTATCTCCAACCAAACTGAAAGTGAAAATACAAAAGGACTTGAATATGTCGGAAGAAATCTTGGGTGAATCGGAAACAAAGAGCGAAGTTAGGGTGAGTGAGCTATCACATGCTGATGTCCAGGGAGCCTATCCGTTGCAAACTCTAGAAAGACGTCAAACGAGATTAGATGCCTCAATTGATAGTGCAGTTTTATGGCTGTCCGAGAATCAACACGCCGAAGGTTATTGGGTGGGTATGCTGGAATCGAATTGTTGTATGGAAGCAGAGTGGGTGCTGGCCATGCACTTTCTAGGTGTTGAGGATGACCCTAAATATCAAAAAGTTCTGAAGTGTATTCTAAATAAACAGCGTAGCGACGGTTCTTGGGAAGTGTATTATGGGGCGTCAGGGGGAGACATTAATACTACGGTTGAATGCTATGTTGCTTTGAGAGTAGCAGGTTATGATAAAGACTGTGATGCTCTCAAGAAGGCTAGAGCGTGGATTTTGCGACATGGAGGCCTAAAAGAGGTTCGTAATTTTACCAAGTACTGGTTGGCACTTATAGGAGAATGGCCATGGGAGCATACACCGACACTACCTCCAGAATTGATTTATTTACCGCCCTCTATGCCGTTTAATATTTATCAATTCGCATCATGGGCTAGAGGGACTATCATTCCCTTAGCCATTCTTTCTGCTCGGCGAGCAGTTGTCCCTTTACCTAAGGATAAAAAATTAGATGAACTGTTTCCCAACGGGCGTGACGAATTTGACTTCTCACTACCTGATACGGAAAAGATTTTTAGTTGGGCCTCTCTTTTTCATGGAGCCGATTGGTTTTTGAATAGATATGTCAATTTTCCAATTAAACCCGGTCGAGAAACTGCTATCAGGCTTTGTTTGGAATGGGTGATTAAGCATCAAGAAGAAGATGGTGCATGGAGCGGCATCCAGCCTCCTTGGATATATTCGCTCATGGCGTTAAAGACAGAAGGCTACCCTCTTATACATCCTGTGATCAAAGCGGGTTTAGATGCTTTCAATCAACATTGGTCCTATGAACGTAATGGAGGTATTCATTTACAAGCCAGTGAGTCAGTGGTGTGGGACACCACACTATCCATGTTAGCAATGCTAGATTGCGGGCAAAATTTAGATAATAACCACATGCTGTCTCAAGCTATGGATTGGGTATTGGGTGAACAAGTTCGGATGCGAGGAGATTGGGACGTGTACGTTCCGGAAGCACCTGCAGGAGGGTGGGCATTTGAACGAGCCAATGATTTTTATCCGGATGTAGATGACACGGCCGTTGCTGTAATTGTGCTAACCAGATTAAGGAAACATACAGCTAAGGCTCCCGAAGAACTAGATCAAGCAATAGATGTTGCGGTAAGATGGATGGAATGCATGCAAAGCAAATGTGGTGGCTGGGCAGCTTTTGATAAAGACAATACGCACAAAGTTTTAACAAAAATACCTTTCGCTGATTTCGGTGAACTATTGGATCCACCAAGCGTTGATGTCACAGCGCATGTTCTGGAGGCTTTGGGACTATTAGGTAGAGGTTTAGAAGATCCAATCGTTGCAAAAGCTTATGAGTATCTTCTAGATGAGCAGGAAGATGATGGCAGTTGGTTTGGTCGTTGGGGAGTGAACCATATCTATGGAACGGCTGCAGTATTACCCGCATTGGAGGCTATTGGAGAAGACATGACGAAGGACTATGTCTTGAAAGCCGCGGACTGGATAGTAGACCATCAGAATAAGGATGGAGGATGGGGAGAGACGCCGGGTTCCTATATGGATGACTCCTTAAGAGGTATAGGAAACAGTACTGCCTCTCAGACAGGGTGGGCTCTTATGGCTTTGCTAGCTGTTCAGGGAAACCAGTATGATGAAATCATACTACGGGGCTTGTCTTATCTTTTGAAACATCAGATACATGGCACTTGGGAGGAACCAGAATTTACCGGTACTGGTTTCCCTGGGTATGCTGTGGGAGAAAGAATTGATTTGAAGAAGGCGGGAGATCTTCACCAAGGAACAGAACTACAGCGGGCTTTTATGATCAATTACAACATGTATCGTCATTATTTCCCGATGATGGCCTTAGGGCGTGCTCGCCAGCATTTTGCAAAATATCTGAACTATTCAAAGTATTTGTCGTCCTAGGAGTTTAGTTTATTCGAATGTATGGGGATTTTGATCTGGAATACAGCTCCGCCATGAGGTAAGTTGCTAACAGTCATTTTCCCGTGATGTTTTTTGATGATACTTTTAGAAATGGAAAGGCCGAGCCCCAAGCCAAAGGATTGACCTCTACTTTTTGTGGTGAAATTCGGATCAAAGATCCGTGAAAGTATTTCACTAGGTATACCAGGTCCATTATCTCTAAACTCTATCCATACCGAGCAGTTGTCTTCGCATAATCCGGATAGAATGATGATTTCTGAAGACTTTTCTGGAGGCATGGCATCGCAGGCGTTCGTAAGAATATTTGTCCATACTTGATTGATTTCACCTAGATAGCACTCGATTTGAGGTAATTCAGAAAGCTCTAGTTTAACTGAATAATGTTTAAGGCGATTGTTTAAGAGGAGAAGAGTATCGTATATTCCCTTATGGATATCGGCGTACTCAGGAGAGTTAGTAGGAGGCCTACTGTAATTTTTTAAACTTGTAATGAGTTTGTGTATTCTTTCTGTAGAGGAACAAATACTTCTCAAGAAGAGTCCTATGTCAAAAAAGATGAGGAGTTGTTGAATTTTCGATCCATCTTCATTTTTATTTGGATCAAGCTTTTGTTCTAAAAGCTCAATGCCTTCAATAGGAAGCTGGGCAAGTTTTCTGATAAGTGATCGTTTGAGGTTAGGGTAGCGTTCTGAGAGTAAAGTCATGCGTTCACGATTTTTTTCGCTATCTAAAAACGGGCTCTCCATGCCTAGCTCGAGTAGTCGGCCTTCGACTTGAAATGCGTAGAATGGACCCTCATTTTTAAATAAAGCCGTTAGCTCGCAATTTAAGTTGCCCGATGAACGGCTAAGAGCCGCGCAAGGGTTATTCATCTCGTGGGCGATGCCAGCGAAGAGCTGCCCTAATGTGGCGAGTTTTTCTTGATTGATGAGTTTGTCACGGGTTCTGTGCAAATCTTCTACAGTTTTCTGAAGGCGGTTTCGTTCTTCTTGCAGCTCTTGGGTAAGGCTCTGTACTTCTACATTAAGATTAACCACGCGGCGGTATCGATCGACTAAGTTAGAAATGATTAAGCTATTGAGAACATTCTTGAATTCGGAGTCTGTTTCCAAAAGGTGTTGATAAATTTCTTGTTCGAGGCAGAGGCACTCAACTTTGGTCAGAGCCTGACTAGAGGTAAAAGTTGGGTCTTGGCTCCAGAAAGATAAGAGGCCTAATAAGGCTCCAGGTTGAAATTGATCTATAATATTATCTTTACCGGAATCACTCCTTTTAATCAGGTCTATCTGGCCTTCAAGTAATATGTATAATCTTTGGTTGGATTGATTCTCTTGTAATATAATATCTCCTGGAGAGAAGTGAAGGATTGTAGAACGAAGCTCTGGTGAACGCTCCATGAGTAAGCGTATGGCCTCAACTGGACTTTGGTTAGCAGATGGAGTCATCTCATAATGGTAAAGCAGATTTTAATTATCCGATAAAAGATTACCTTTCCGAACAGCTTCGCTAATAAGGGCTTGGTCTAGCATTGCCATGTAAGGAGTTGGGTTGATGTGGTTGTCAATGATGTATTCGGAAAGCTGACTTTTTGCGACTTGGACCAAATTTTCTTTTTGCCAAGGTTTGGCAATGTAATGATTTAACTCTGCCTGGTTGACTGCTTCTATGGTTGCCTCTTGTCCTGCCTGCCCAGTCAAAAGAACTTTTCTGCTCTCGCGGAGTGAGTCTTGTTCATGTATTTCTATAAGAAAGTCGACACCATTTTGACCTGGCATAATATGGTCGCAGAGAATAAGCCCAATATGTTGGCGCTTTTGCAAAAGTACTTGAATAACCTCTTTCGCTTCGTTGGCTGTCTTAGCGCATTCAATGGGGAAGTAATCTTCGAGTTGTGCCAGATCACGTAGAATGGCTTCCAGCACTTCGGCTTCATCTTCAACACATAGAATATGAACTTTATTTTTATGAATCATAACTTTTTCAGACTGAAACCCGTATGCTGCGGTAGAGACTTAAAGGTCTCCACAAGACCTTGGGTCCAAAAAAGATAGATTCTCCAGGAAGTATTACCTTTGGATGTACTCCCTCGATTTTCTTTGGCCTGTGGCTCAAGCTTTTAAGTGTTTGGTTCAATTTCTATTACATCATTTGGGTTAAAAAAATAAGGGTAGGTAAACTAAGCCTGTTATGATAACTAAACTAGATCCTATGATTCCAATAATTATGCCTGTCTTGATCATTTCCTGACTTTTAATAAGCCCCGTACTCATAGCTATGGCATTGGGTGGTGTTGAAATGGGAAGAATCATGGCAAAGCTGGTAGCCAGTGCAATAGTGATGACAATGGCTGGCATACTAAAATCGATACGATCAATTAGAGAAGGGCCAAGCCCTATAGCAAGTGGAACAATAATTGTTGCCGTAACAGTATTCGAGACAAAGTTAGAGAATAGGTAGCTGGAAAAAGCAAAGATTAAAATGAGGCCTACGCTCCCTAATGTAGTCAAATCAGCTAAAGACATGATCCAATAAGCGAGTTGAGTTTCTTGGATAGAAATGCCCAGGGAAATTCCTCCGGCTACTAACCATAAGACTTCCCACGAAAAGTTTCTAATATCTTTTACATCGATAGCTCCAATCGCGGGTAAAAGGGCAATGGGCAAAAAGGCGATGATTTTTGAGGAGAGTCCGTGTAACTTCTCGGTAAGCCAGAGAAATATCGTGACACTGAAGATGATAACGGTTCCGGTAGAATAAAAGGTGCGTTTAAATTCTCCTGTGAGTTTTAATTTGAAAGGCTCAGGCTTTGGTGGAAATAGTAGAAGTAAAATACGCCAGGAGATAAATAGCATGATAAGGGCTAAAGGGACTGTCATCAGCATCCACGACGAAAAAGAGATATTAACTCCATCATTGCTCAAGGCAGCTAGGACAATGGCATTGGGTGGTGTTCCTATAGGCGTCATAATACCTCCAATATTAGCTCCAACTGGAATGCATAATGCCACAAGCTGACGGAAGGGGTTATCTTTTTCCTGTTGAGTCGCAATAGGCAAGACAATAGCCATCATCATGGCAGTGGTCGCAGTGTTACTCATGAAGGCCGAAAGCAGGGCCGTCACTAACATCAGACCTAGAGCGATATTGGCGGGCTTGTCGCCAAAAGGTAAGAGAAGAACTTTGGTGATGGACTGGTCAATGTTGTACTTAACTACAGCAGCTGCTAGGGCAAAGCCTGCCAGAAAAAGAATAATTATAGGGTTTGCTAGTGTGCTGTAGAATTTTTTGTAGGAGGTTGGATTATAACTGGTAATCCAACCTTCCATATCCTTGGCAAGTATGTCACCCGGGAATAATTCATTTGAGCGTCCTATGATATAATTTTTCTTCTTAGAGGTAAGACTATCTACCGCGCCAATTTCTATAGCCTGAAATCCTCCAGTTTCGGTTTGTTTGTAAACCACGGTTTTATCATCCTGGATGCTAAGTGAATCTAAAGGGATCCAATAAAAACCTTTTTTAGTCCCATATGATTCTAGATTGTGAATGGAGTCCTCGAGAAAGATTTTTTTGGATAGAAGGCCATTGTCACTTAAAAGAAACACTTGCAGCAAAATAATCACCATGGAGGTAGCAAAGATTGGGATCGGTTCTGTAATCCAGAAAATGGCTGCCATTACCAGGACTCCTAGCGTTATACGTGCAGGTATCAGCAGACCAGGAATAGGGAAAAAGCAAATGATTAACAAAGCTAAGATCCCCGCAATAAGACCAATGCATTGCTTTTGATTCATGTATACATGCAGCTTCCGACCTAGTGCCTCAGATGGCAAGGAAAAAGCGCCTCTACATTTTTAATAAATAAGGCCGATTGTACAGGCAATGGATTCTTCAGAGGTTACAGATTTACAATTGCAATACATTCGTTCGGCTAACCAGGCACTGGAGGCTTTAAAACTCCACTGGGATTTTAATGAGAAGCATCGGGCCTATGTTAAAAGTATCTCAGATTGGATTAGCTATCATGATATTTTTGTGGAACAAGAGTATGACCATGCTCTTAAAGATGTGCTAAACTCTGGAGACAATATTAAGCTTCTAGATATAGGAGCAAATGTAGGGTACTTTTTACTTCGCGCAATGGTGTTGCGCGACGCGATCAAGCCATCCACACGTCTATGCATGCATGCAGTCGAAGGGTGCTCTAAAACCTATAAAGACCTGTGCGATCGAATTGAATCTCAGCTAGAAGTAGGGGACAAACTTGCACTACACCTTGGCATCGTTGGGAAATTACAAGGTACCGCTCGCTTCACAGACTATGATTTCTCTGGGTGGAATACTCTCTATGAGAGAAGTGGAACAGCCATAGCAGAAGAGAGAAAAGTAGAAGAGCGAGAGTTTCTTGATTTGCGAGCAGTCTTTGATGAGCTTGAGACAGTTGATCTCTTAAAAGTTAATGCTGAGGGTTCTGAATTAGTCTTTTTTGAAACCTATCATGAGCAGTTGGCAAAAGTGAGAGAAATTGTCTTTGTCATGCATCCTAAAAAATATGACATAGGAGCTTGTCATGATATATTAAAGCGTGTTGGTTTTGAAAGAATCGAGAGGGTTTCTAAAAATTGGGTGTTTAGGGCATTTCGTGACAAAGTTTAAAAGCTTTTGTTTGTATAAAATTGGTAGTCTAAGGGTTTGGTGTGGAATCTATTTTGTACGAAACACATAGTCACACATTTCTATGTAAGCATGCACAAGGCACAGTGGGTGATTATGCTCAAAAAGCCTATGCACGCGGCTTGAAAGGCTTGACAATCACTTGCCACTGCCCTTTGCCAGATGGTATGTCACAGCATGTTCGTATGGATAGAAGTCAATACGCGCTCTATCAAGATCTTGTGGCAGAGGCTCGTGATAAATGGAGAGGCAAAGTAGATGTTCAAGTTGGTCTAGAGAGCGATTATTTTCCCGGATTGGAGAAGTATTTAGAAGAATTACATGCGGAATACCCCTTAAATTATATCTTAGGGTCCGTGCATCCTCAGATTAACTATTACAGAGAACGTTTCTCTTCAGGGACTTGGCAGGAAACTGTAAAAAACTATTTTGACCAACTTGCTGAGACAGCTGAAACAGGCATGTATGATTGCTTGGCGCATCCTGACTTGATTAAGAACGAAAACCCTGAGAATTGGAATGTGGCATCTGCTCTTGATTTTGTAAGACCTGCCTTAGACCGTATTGCCAAAACTGGATTGGCTATGGAGTTGAATACCTCGGGCGTCAAAAAATCAATTCCGCAAATGAACCCCGCACCTGAGATTCTACATGAGATACGTATTCGGGGCATACCGATGGTCATAGGTGCTGATGCTCATGTGCCTGAGAGGGTAGGAGATCTTTTCGAAGTGGCTCTGGATACCCTAGAGAAAGCAGGTTTCAAAGAAGTCTCCTTCTTTAAAAGTAGAGAAAGGCAAAGCGTTTTGATATCCGATGCTCGTGGTAGCTTGATTTAAGCAGCAGTTTGGCAGGTTACGGGACTTACAGCGGGTCTAGGCGGTTGAGCTTCTAGGCCCAAACTTTTTAGTAGTTGCATGTCTTGGTGCTCTTCAGGATTGCCAGCTGTAAGTAACTTATCTCCGTAGAAAATGGCATTGGCTCCAGCAAAGAAGCAAAGCGCTTGTCCTTCTTTGCTCATGCGGCTGCGACCAGCGGAGAGTCTGACTTTTGCCTGAGGAATAAAAATACGAGTTGTAGCGATCATACGAACCACCTCAAAGATGTCTACTGTTTGTTGCTCTTCCAGTGGAGTTCCAGGCATTGACATGAGGGCATTGATAGGAACACTTTCAGGTTGTGGGGTCATATTGGCCAGGATTTCTAACATGCGGAGTCGATCATGAATAGTCTCACCTAAGCCTAGAATACCTCCACAGCATACGGAAATACCTGCATCTTGGGCGTGTTGTATGGTGTCTAGACGGTCCTGAAACGTGTGAGTGGAAACGACATTAGGGTAGTATTCGGGGCTGGTGTCGATGTTATGATTATAGGCTGTTAATCCAGCTTCTTTTAGGCGATTAGCCGCTCCTTGTGTCAGGCTACCCAATGTCACGCAAACTTCTAATCCTAGCTGACTTACCTTTTCAACTGTTTCGATAACCTTAGCAAATTTCTCTTCGTCCTCTTTCACGCCTTTCCAGGCTGCACCCATACAAAAGCGAGTGGCTCCATTCTTTTTTGCATCTTCAGCAATAGGGAGAATCTCCTCTGCGCACATCAATTTTTCCTTTTCGATCGCTGTTTTGTAATGAGCGCTTTGGGCACAGTAGGAGCAGTCTTCACTGCAGCCTCCTGTTTTGATACTAAGGAGCTTGCATAGTTGGATTTCGTTGTTGGTCCAATGTTCCAAATAGGTGTTTCTGCTACGTTGGATAAGGTCGAAGAAAGGCAAGTCATAGATTGCCTGGATCTCTTCAAATAAAACAGTTTCTTGCATATAGCTTGCTCTTTATAATTTAACCTTGACTATGAAATAGAGACTTAAAGATTTGCCCAAGATTTTGACCCCGAAAAGCATACAGTCTCCTAGGGGTATCACCTGTAGATATATCTTCGTGGACTTTCTTTTTCTTGTGACTCAAGCTTTTACACATCTCGTTCAAATTCTATGACATGATCTGGGTCTAATTTCTTCCTACACAAATGGTTGCAGACTCGGTACGGTGGGACAAGAAAAATACTATTGTGTTATTACATGATTAGGGCTTTTTTAAATTCTGGAATTGCTTAGCAAAGGCTTGAGAACTAATCCTTACTTCGATGACTTGATCTTTTTCAAGCTTAAGTGAGGCGATAGCTTTCTGGTCTATCCGAACATAGCGTTTTGGGTTGGAGCTAGCATTACTAACAAGCTTCCATTCTGACCCTTGGGCATTAGCCTCTAGAATGGCTTTGTGAAGTGATTTTGGAAAAGGTCGAATAGTCTTCTCTATTCCGGGGACAATACGCAAATATTGCTCAGATAAGCTTTTGTTATTGGCAAAAAAGATATCAATCACAAGGTCATTATTTGTATAGGTTTTGAGTTCGAGGTTTGTCGCTTCAATTTTTTGCTCTTTGATAGGAGCTCCAAAACGCTTTTTGATTTCTTCAGAAGATTCGCCCAGACGGGCATAACTTGAGGCAATACTTGTGGCGTAACAGAAAATTGTCGCTACTGCGAAGCAGATTGTTGGTCTCATCCGTTCTATCCAGCTATAGACTTTAATCTGAGTTTAATAGTATTAGCAAGCTGAGAATGATTTGCAGCTTTTAACTTAACAGTAAGCGGAATCTGTCTCCGGTATTTACGGAAGCTTCGTAGATAGGTTTGAGTAAGCCGACATTAAAATCTTTTCCTCTGCGCCAGCTATAACGCCTCTGCTCTGTTTGAGTTGCTGCTTCACCCAAGAGGAAAACAACTCGTGGTACAGATTCTCTTAGGATGTCTTTGAGCTGACCGTCTCGTGACCAGGGGTAATCTGCAATAAAAATTTCAGAATCTACTAGCCCCCCTGCACGCCAATAGTGAATTTTCTGGTTCCATTCCTTGTCTCGGCTAGGAATTTCATCCTCAAAATTAGTGGATGTTTCAACTTTTGATAAAACATTGAGGTGGGTTAGCGGAGCTTCAGTTAAAAGTCTGATAAGGCTTTTTTTATTATACCCGCAGTAATAAGCACAAAACCATTCCCGTGATCGTAGAATGTCGCTAAGGACTGCAAGCCCTTCGGAATATTCGTTGATTGGATTGATGATTTGTTTTAGATCAATAGGATCTTCTATTGTCTGACTTGGCATAGCCTTTCTGCTTTCTAGTGATTGTTGAGCATCCAAAGTAAATAAACTTGTTCATCTTTCAAGATCGGCGGTTGCTGGATAGAGTTTAGCGAATGGATTATTATGCAGGGTCATTCGGTATTATATACATGTTGATTGCATCACAAAAAAACGGCTCATTATGAGAGCCGTTTTTAATAATATTAATTATATTCAATATATTCAATTGACTTTGATTTCGATGCTCTTGGGCTTGGCTTCTTCGCGTTTTGGCAAATTTAGCGTAAGCACTCCATGCTGAATCACCGCATTGATCTTATCCACATCTACATCATCAGGAAGATAGAAGCTTTTATTAACTTCAGGACCTTTATGATCTTTTGCTGAACCGAGACCACTTCGGGTAGCTTTAATATGGATAAGGTCGTTATCCACCCGAATAGCTAGGGTTTCTTTGCTTACTCCAGGTAAGTCTATTTCAACAGAGTAAGCATCGTCATTTTGCCTAGTGCGGGTGTTTTGGTTCAAATCCCAAGTGGATTTTACATTAAAGAAGGCATCCAAAAAGCCATCAATATTCGCATGATCTTTCTGAACAGGGTTTGTGTTACATCTTGTTAAATACATTATTTTATTTCCTTTCGTTGAATTATCAGGTCTTTATATGGCAGGATGGATGCCAACACTTTTCAAAATTAAAGTGTTGATAATGAATGACTTATGAATTCTTAAGAATTTTCAATTGTGCCAATATGGCGCAATTGAATGGACCGTGAATCATTGTGTCACTATGGCGCAAATGAAATTTATATCTTGGTAGCTTACTTTGATGGTTATTTGTGTTAATTTTATGGAATGATGCGTGGGCTTTTTGTTTCAGTAATCGCCCTATTTCTGTTGAGTGCCTGTGCCACACCGCTGAGCAGGTCCGAAAAATATGCCGAAGCCTTTACAGGGCTAAGCGAGGGAGATAAGGCTTTAGTATTAGAAGGTAAAATACGTGAGGGCTTACCTGCAGATGGCGTGCTCATAGCTCTCGGCAAGCCATCCAAAGTCAACAAAGGTGTCCGTAAGGGTAGTGAGGAATTATACTGGGTCTATTCTCGGCTCGTGACCTATACGATACCGAGTCATCACTATGCGCATTTAGGATGTAGGAACGATGTGATTCTTAGTCGTGTTTACTCACCTCATTTTATTACTCGTAGCGAAGATGAATTTGAGGTGATCTTACAAGGTGGTCATGTCATAGGGTGGCGGGACTTGTAATTTGAACCTTGATTTTGTCTTCGCTTCGAAAATGAGGTCTACTCGGCAGATTCTGTCAGAGAAGGATCTGTGCCGGGTATCAGAAGCTTATCTCCTACTCGGATCATATCGCTTTCTAAATTGTTGAGTTTCTTGATGGTCATAACTTGAGTCCCATACTCGCGAGATAATTTCCAGAGAGAGTCGCCTGGTTTGATAGTGTATTCGAAAGTTGTTTGAGGAGTAGTTGGCTCAATCACTTCTGCGCCATAAGTTGATTCATATCCAGTTACAGATGGATCAAAAATGTCGGACGATTGATCGCCAGAGTTAGAATTGGAGCTGCATCCTACAAATGTAAGAGAGCCAAGAATAGTTAGGGAAAGAAGTCCAGTATTTATGGAACGAGTCACGTGTATCATAGAATTATGATGCTATCACTAAGTTTCACTTCGTGCTACACTTTTCACGAGAGGATGCGCTAACGAGGATAAAAACACTTTTATACAGCTTTCCTATTTCCTGCCGATGACTGAAAAGGCTAATTGTGAGGATTTTAGCTTACAGTAAAGCGACAACATGGTATTAGTTAAAGTGTTAGTTAGCGATTGTTTAACGCTATTACTAAAGATTTGATACTTATCCTTTTAGATTTATGGCAAGAAAGCGGAAACCAAGTCAGCCAGCCAAAAAGACTGCTTCAAAGAAGAAGCAGCCCAAGTCTGTAGCTGTAGAAAAAAGAGTAATCACTAGAAAGCAGTCTAGCTCGCCATCAAAACGCCCCAGTCAGTCAGTCAATAAAAAACGAAACCTCACTAAGGTTCAGTTAGAGTCTTTGGTGCCTAAAAAGGAGATTGCTAATCAGCTTAAGCTAATCCTGGTAGTTGCAATTTTTGTTAAATGCATCATTTCTGCATGGGCTCTTTTGGGTGAGCTAGCTACCAGAATCTCCTATTGGATTGTTGATGGGGCGCACCATACAACTAGCATTATCTATTCTCTTGTTTTTGGAATATTTAGGGGGCCGTTTTTTTTAAAGTTAGCCGCGATCGTTTTAATAGTTATTCCTGCAGGCCTTTTGATTATAGCATATTCTGTGATTCAGCATTATTGGGATGAAACAAGTTCGTTTCATCTAGATGAAGTAAAGGATATGGCATACACGACTCTTGTCTATGATCGAAATGGCGAACTAATACAGCGGCTTTTTGATGAGTACAGGCTTTCTATTGATGACTCAGATATACCGCGACATATGAGGGATGCTGTGATTGCAACTGAGGATCAACGATTTTATGCCCATGGTGGAGTAGATTTGATAGCCATAGCAAGAGCATTAATAGGCAACTTACAAAAGTCGAGGATCCAGTCCGGAGCAAGCACTATTACTCAGCAACTTGCAAGAAATACAGTTAGCATGTTTGAACGGACGTATGACCGGAAGTTGAAAGAGATGGTTATTGCTGTGCGTATAGAACAAGTGTATGAGAAAGAAGAGATACTCAATCTTTATCTTAATAGAATTTACTTTGGTCGTAACATGTATGGGATAGGAGCGGCGGCAGATGGCTACTTTTCAAAACATCCCAAGGACTTAACTTTAGCTGAATCAGCACTTTTAGCAGGGATAATATCAGCACCGAACAGCGCGTCGCCATGGTTTTATCCGGAGCGAGCAAGAAGTGCTCGGCAAACAGCACTAAGCAGGATGCTGGAACAAGGTTACATTACACATAAGGAATACCAGCAAGCAAGCGATTCACCAATATCTGTTCAGCCCTCAAAGAAATTGCCCGGTTCCTATGTTATATCTGCAATACGTGAGGAAATGCCTGATTTTCTTTCAGATAAGGAAGTTTTTCAAGGAGGTTTGAAAATCTACACAACTATTGATTTGAGGCTTCAGAAGATTGCAGAGAAAGAGGTGGAGCGTGGCTGCTTAAATATAGAAAAATTAAACTATTACAATCATCCTAAGCGTGCTGATTTTAAGATGCCCAAACAGGGCGGTGCGAGTCAGACGAATTATTTGCAAGGGGCCTTTGTAGCTATTAAGAACGATGATGGGGGAGTGTTATCGGTAGTAGGCGGTAGGAGCTATGACGAATCTCACTTTAACCGAGCATTGTTGGCGCGTCGTCAAGTTGGTTCGTCTATTAAGCCATTCGTTTATACCCATGCTTTCAATATGTTAAACATGACGGCTTTTACCGAGATCGATCAGACGCCCTTTGATCTCACCATTGAAACAGACTGGCCTTTACCTCCTGAATTGCAGGGTCAAGGCAATTACATAAGCGTTCGTGAGGCGTTGCGGTTGAGTAATAATTATTGTGCGATGCGTGCGGGGCTTGCTGCAGGTAAAGAGGACTTTGCTTTTCTGATGAATCAGCTTACTGAAACTGAGGTGCCACCATTTCAATCAAGCTTTTTAGGAGCGTGTGAGATTACACCCTTCAATATGGTAAGTGCTTACACTGTATTTCCTAACTATGGACGTCTTATTGAGCCCTATATCATTGAGCGGATTGAGGATGCTAATGGGCGTGTTATTTATGAGCACCAAGACCAGAGGAAACAAGTGCTTTCTCCTCAAGTCAGTTTTCAAGTCAATCATTTGATGCAAGAAGTGGTCAATAGGGGAACGGGTGCAGCCATAAAAAGCAAGTTTAAAGTAGAAGGGCAGCTTGGCGGAAAGACTGGAACGACTAATGACTACAGGGACTGTTGGTTTGTGGGATTTTCTTCAAGCATTACAGCAGGCGTTTGGGTTGGAATGGATGAGCCTAAGGAGATCATTAGCCGCGGATACTCTAGCCGTATAGCTGTCCCGATATGGGGGCGAATCATGAAAGCAGCTACAGAGATGTATGGTGTGAATGATTTTGAGCCACCTAGGGGAGTTCGTAAAGCAAGTCGTGGCATGCGTGTGATTAGAGAGAAAATTGTAAAGCCTGCGGGTAATGCAAGATTTCTATTTTTTAACCTAGGATGGAGAGAAAAAAGTACCCGTGTTGTAGAGAAAATTATGGATAGTCCTGATGATGGGCAACAGGAATATATACGAGAGGATCAAGCTTACAGAGCACTGGCGCGCTTGGATAATTTTGTACAAAGTCCTGCTATGCTGGCAATGAGTGACGAAGTGCAGTTGCAGCAAGAGGCTATGGGCAAGTCTTTTAAAGTGACAGAGCCTCAGTACGACTATTTCGAAAATGAGGTAAGTGAGAATCAGGATATGTTACTTAGCATAGATGAAGAGGAAATCGAGGTAGCTTTACCTGTGGATGAGGATACAGATACTGAGTCGTTGAATGCTCCCAGAGCGGTTCCCGTCGCCCCGTGAAGTTTATAACTCCTTTATAGTCAGAGTCTTGCAATCGAGGTAAAAACCTCTTTCCGTGTTTGCTGGCGGAACATAATTACTGATGAAAGTGCTTCTTAATTAAACATTTATGAATAGTGTGCCGATATCATCAGGTAGTAGAAAAGGCCCAATAAGTTATGTCTTCAACCACTACCATATACTCGCGCCTTCAGGAATATTTAGACGAAGGTAAGTTAGATTTGCCAGTACTACCTGAAGTGGCGACGCAAGTGATGCGCCTTTGTAGTGATCCTGATACTAGTTTTGATCAGCTCAATGATCTAATACGCCGTGACCAATCATTAGCTGGCAATCTTCTCCGTATCGTTAATTCTGCCATGTATTCGCCTGGTTTCGAAATTAAAACACTGGAGCAGGCAATTACCCGTTTGGGTTTCAAAAAGGTTAGAGAAGTTACCATGATCATTTCTTGCGAAGGGAAAGTGTTTAAGGTGAAGAATTATGAAAAGGAAGTGAGAGGATTATTTAAGCATTGCTTAGCTGCTGGCGCATATGCTCAAGAGGTGGCTAGACAAAGTCGCCGTAATGTTGAGGAAGCTTTCCTTTGTGGGTTGATGCATGATGTGGGTTGTCCGGTCCTCTATCAATTCATGTCAGACCTTGAAGAAAAAGAGGGAATGAATTTTTCTAGTGAAGAAGTAAAATCTGTCATGGTAGAGTTTCATGCAATTGTAGGCGCGATGCTTGCAAAAGAGTGGTCACTACCAGATCGTTTAAGAGAAGCTATTGCATATCACCATCATCCACAGGATGCTCCAAGCTGCGCCGAGATTGCTACTTTAACAAACTTTGCCAATGACTTAGCCCACTTTGCTGTAGGGCCTAGAGAAGTTACTGAGGAGCAATTGATGGAACACCCTATGCTTGAGACATTGAATATTTATCCAGATGAGTTGGATGAATTATTAGAAAAAAAAGAGAAAGTAATCGAGTCAACGAATGTTTTGGGATGATTCAGCCTTCTACAGAACATTACGATGTGGTGGTTGTGGGTAGTGGGCCCTCAGGCCAAAAGGCTGCCATTCAAGCCGTTAAACTTGGCAAGAAAGTCTTAGTGGTTGAGCGAGATTTAAAAGTGGGTGGAAGTTGTGTACATCGTGGGACTATTCCTAGTAAAACGCTTCGTGAAACTGCTATTTCTTTAACAAATTTCGAGAAACGTAGTGCAGGAGTTTTTGAATTAAAAGCAACTCAGGACTTGCAGGTCGCTAGTTTGATGAAGAGATTGGATCAAGTTGTAGAAGGTCATGTTCATTATATGGGCCAGCAGCTTGGGCGCGAGGGTGTCGAGATTTGCCATGGAAGAGCTAGTTTTGTAAATGAGCATGAGTTTGAAATCATCCGAGTAGATCGTACACGCTTTCGTGTGAAAGGGGATGTCATTGTCATAGCTGTTGGCTCACGGCCTAGAGACCCGAACAATATGACCGTAGATCACCACCATATCGTTGACAGCGACTCTTTGCTTTCCATGCTTTATTTGCCGCAGTCTTTATTAGTCTTGGGTGCTGGAGTGATTGCATGTGAGTATGCCACGGTCTTTGCTTCACTTGGAGTAAAAGTTACCATTGTTGACAAAGGCGAAAGACCCTTGGCTTTTCTAGATAAAGAAGTGACGGATCGCTTTGTTAAAAGTTTTGAAGAAAAAGGAGGCGTTTATCTGCCTGGTAGAAATGTCGAGACTGCAAAGTGGGATGGCCTTTCGACTGTGACAGTTAGGATGGAGGATGGCGAAGAAGTTTCTGCTGAAAAATGCTTGTTTGCTTTGGGCCGAGTAGCGCGTTTAGAAGGTTTAAAAATTGAAAAGGCTGGCCTTGGAACAACTTCTAGAGGGGTTATTCCGGTGAATGAGAACTGTCAGACCAAAGTTAAGCATATCTATGCTGTCGGCGATGTGATTGGACCACCTTCTTTAGCCTCAGCAGCTATGGAGCAAGGTAGACAAGCTATTTGCCATGCATTTGATATTGAATCGTCAGCGGAGAATTATTATTTGCCCTCTGGGATTTATGCGATCCCTGAAATATCTTGCGTAGGCATGAACCAAACTCAGGTGAGAGAAAAATTCGGCAAAGCGATAGTTGGTCGGGCTCGCTTTGAAGAAGTTGCGCGAGGGCAAATAGCTGGAATCGAAGATGGCTTTCTAGAGCTAATTACAGGGCCTGATGGTAAAAGGCTTCTTGGGGCACAAATTTTAGGTGAAGGCGCATCTGATTTGATTCATGTTGCGCAAATGGCCATGGTAGCTGATATGCCTATCGATGGCTTTATAGATAATATCTTTAATTTCCCAACACTAACAGAGGCTTACCGTTTGGCGGCATTTGACATTATGGTCCAGCGTGGTGATATGGACCAAGTAGCACGAAGAAATCGAGGTGGTGAGAGTGTTTCAACTCGCAAATAATTGGCTCTGGCTTGATCTTTGCTAATCTTTCAGGGTGAGCAAAAAGTCGCCTAAGATTGCAGAGTTGCTTAAAGATATTCAGCATCCTGTTTGGGAAGCGAATTATCTCGGGTATTTCAAATGCTTTAATCAACAAATGTACTATGAAGCGCATGATGTATTAGAAGAGTTGTGGCTAATACAGGGAAAATCTGGTAAAAATTATGCCTTTTATAAAGGCTTAATTCAATTTGCTGGAGCGTTTGTTCACATGAAGTTGCATAAAGAATTTCCAGAGCATCATGTGCATGGGCGAAGACTTGAGCCTGCTTCGAGATTGATTAAGTTGGCTTTGGGTAATGTCTCTAGTTATGGAGACGTCTATCAAGACCTAGATCTAAAACATTTATCTAACTTAGGTGAGAGTTATTATAAAGCCTTAATAGCTGAAGACTTTAAAAAAAATCCTTGGTCTCCGGATATTGCTCCAAAATTGGAGATGCCCAGATAGTTTTATGCAACCGAAAATGCGTCCTGGATCACTTCACATTGAGGTAATTTTCCAGGCGCTAGAATTACTTCAACGATATCAAAACGAGCGGGTGGGTCAGAGCATTCTAGTTCTTGTAGATAAGCTTGGGCAGTCAGTTTTAGGCGGCGTTGTTTGGATCGAGTAACAGCTGAGCTAGGTATTTCTAAAAACTTAGGACCTCGAGTTTTTACCTCTACAAAGACTAAAGTGTTTGCCAGCTTTACTGTTGGTTGTATTTTTTTGTGGCGGCAAATCAAGTCAATCTCCCCCCAACGAGAGCTGTAGTTGCGAGTTAATAGCTGGTATTTGTTTTTTCGCAGATAGCATTCAGCTACTCGTTCTCCATAAAGACCGAATTGACGTGAATTCTCAAATTCATCTAAGGGACAAATACGTTTGTCGTATGGGTGCAAATGATTTGCGATGTGCTGCAGAAATTCCGAGTCTTTTAATTGCCGCCAAATGTTGCTGCGTTCCATATCCTTTGTGTTGGGCGAGTCCATAGCCTGGGTAATCTAAATCTAAGGCCTCTAGCATGCGATCTCTGGTTTCTTTGGCAAGAATGGAAGCCGCTGCAATAGATGGAGAATACGAGTCACCTCTAACAATAGCCTTAGTTGGAATAGCCCATGGAGATTGTTTAGGGGTAAGCTTCCCGTCGATAATTGCAAAGTCTGGGATCTGCTTGAGTTTTTGCCAAGCTCTCTTCATAGCTAAGAATGATGCTTGCAAGATATTAATTTCATCGATCTCTTCTACGCTGGCGGAGGCAGTAGCACACTGGATATTAGTTGAATCAACAAGCTTGTCGTAGAGATATTGACGTTGAGATCTGGTTAACTTTTTTGAGTCATTTAAAGAAGCTGGCCAAGTATTTTTTTTATAAAAAACAACGGCACTTGCAACAACTGGTCCTGCCAAGCAGCCTCTGCCTGCTTCATCTAGCCCTGCAACGAACCGGTAACCTTCAGCTTCAGCTGCTTGCTCGTATTGCCATGATAGAATGGATTTTTGAGTTTTGCTCATTTTTTAAAAGCTATCTTCTTATATCAGATTTTTTGCATCAGAAATACAAGCTCTTTACCTTCACGAGAAGGATAAGCATTTGTTGGTTGCCACTTTTCTAAGATAGTAAAGTATGGTGTAAAAAGTGTATTGATTTCTTCTTGGCTTGATGGATATGGTGGTGGCGAATCAGCGCCTGGAGTTAGGTAAAAGATCGCTAAGAACTTTCCTTGAGCTTTAAGGCACTGGGCTGCGCTTGCTGCGTAGGCTGATCGATTATGAGGTTCTATTGCACAAAAAAGAGTGTGTTCAAAAAGCCAGTCGAAACGTGCATGGAAATGTCCAGGTAATTTTGTGAAATCAGCTTTTACGTAGTTAATAAACCCTGTGCTTGGGATAGCTTGAGCTTGTTCAATAGCTTGTTGAGAAAGGTCCATTCCTAGGGCTTTTGTCCCATGTTGGCTAAGGAGTCGCACATCATGACCTAAGCCGCAGCCTGGTATAAGAACGTGTCCGGTAATAGAATTCTTCTCCAGAAACTCCACAAGTGGTGGGGCAGGCTTTCCTTTATCCCAAGGTGTATCATTCTCTAGGTACCTTTGATTCCAGTCCATAAACAATTCTTCGACTATGAAATACCTGCTGACCTGAAGCCTTGAGCTGATAAAAAGGAACGAATTTTTGTGAGATGTTGCTCCCCCTGGATTTCGATGGTTCTATTTTTAGTTGTTCCACCTGTTCCACAGTGCTTACGAAGCGACTTGGCTAGGAATTCAATGGCATCATTGCTTATGCTTTTAGGGAAGTCGTGTATAATTAAAACTGCTTTACCTCCACGGTGTGCCGTCTCTTTTCGTATTAAAATACGGGAAGGGTTAGGGGGGGTATGGTCTTGGCTTTCTTTAGCTGAATCGCATCTGGCGCTTCGGGGTGGTTTGGGTGAAGTCTCAGCACTTTCTAGTTTTAAATTCTCTAGAGGTAATGCATCTAAGGCATTGCCTAAGTCGTTTAGTCCGGTAAAACTGTTTGACCTGTCAGTATTGACTTTTCTCTTTTTACTCCTAGCCATCTGAAATAAAAGTTCTCTAATTATTTTGCCAAATACTGGCTTGAGCCACTGACCATTGGAATTTTCGAGCATGCTCTCGAATAAGGAAAGGCATATCTTTGGTTTTAAGAAGATTGAAGTTAGGTTCTAATACGGCTCTAAGTCCTTCGAGTGTGGTTTTATCATCAGTTCCGCCTGTCCATTGATCCTTAGGTGTATAGACCTCCATCCAAGTGTAAGGAGATGTGATGACTAGTATTCCTTTCGGGAAGAGTAAATTTGGAAGACGCTCTAAACATGCCTTAGGATTTGGAAGTCGGTCAATGAGATTGGCCATTAAGATAAGATGAAATGAGCCTAAGTCTTTTCTTAAATTGCAAGCATCACCTTGTTCAAATTGAACGCGCGAGCGGTCAATCTCATGAGGCACTGAAGCGTTAAGTTGAGTTTTGCGGCTTCCTTCTTCAATTCGACTATAAGCAAAATCTCCTTGAGCCTTGAGGATCTTTGCTGTGTTAATAAATTGATGGGAGAAGTCTACGCCTATCACTTCATGATAAGCTCTGGCAATCTCAAAGGTTGAACGCCCGACGGCACAACCTAGATCAAGAGCACGGAGGTTTTCATTTCCTGGATGATGGATTTTTTGGCTCTGGCATTCTAGAGCGCATCTAACAGGGTAACCTAGGGCATCTCGAGGTCCTCCTGGGTAAGGAAGAATTTCCTTTTCTGATCCATAGTGAAAGAGAAGATATTGATCTAACAGTTCCCGGGATTCATAAATAGGTGTTGTCATAGTCTGGGGAGGATAGCCTTTTATAATTAAGATACAAATTTGTAACATACAATAATTTGCCTTGGAAGGTATTATATCCCATGCAAAATCGATTTCTTAGCGAAATCGTTCATACAGAGAAATCTAACTCAATAGAGGAGGGAAAATGAATAAATTAAGCATTAAGAGATATCTTGTTACTTTTTTGGCTGTACTTTTAATAAGTGGACCTTGCGTCACTTTAACATGGGGCGAAGTAAGTTTGGATGATATCGAAATTCAAATAAACAAAGTAAAGAGAAGAGGCGATGGCAAAGATTCAAATGATGATAAGATGCACAGCTTAGTATTTAAGGTGATCGTTGAAAATGAAAGTATGAAAGAGGACCTGAAAGATTTGAAAGTCGAAATGATATACTTTGGACTATGTCATCGTGACAAACTTAAATCTAAAGTATTTAAAGTATTGGGTAAACATATTTTAGAATTTGATGTTAAAAAAAGCTCCGAATTGGAATTAGAGACAGACCCTATTGAAATTCATTATGATGACACTCGTCCAGTATTATGGGGAGAGAGTTATTATGCCTACGCTGCTGTTGCTAGGGATAGCTCAGGCAAGAAAGTATTAACAAAGACTGACAAAAGCAGCTTTATTAAAAACTGTGAGGCAGCTATGGACTTCGAAACTGGTGACTACCTAGATCAAAGCTTAAACAAAGTGAAGAAAAAGAAAAACTTCTGAAAGACTTGGTTAGTTATCGAGAAGCTGCTGCATATAGATGGGCCTGAAGTTTTCGATAAGTCTTTCGGTAGTACCGCCTTTAAACATTCTCACCTGGGATATGTTAATTTCAGGTGTCTTGTGGGGCGCGTAGAGGATATCGTCGTGTGTAGCATTTTTACTGTCAAGGAACTTATCTGGTGTAAGACTACCACCTAAATGGTCACTTCTACCAGTTGCTACGTGAACCGTTCCCAATACTTTTTCATCTTGGATATCTCGTCCAGAAACGGGTAAGACTTGAGTTCCAAAACCTAACTCTCCTAGCTCACCAGTTACTGGATCAGCTATTATTTTATTTTGGTGATTAGATATGGTTTGCAGATTGCCATCGAGCAGTGAGGCATGAATAATTCTGCCCTGCTCTACTTGCATCAGACCAATAGTCCCATCCTCATATTTCATGGGGAAGGCTCCAGAGGCTCCTGTAGGAACGAAATATATTTCGCCTGCTGGTAAGTTGGCAACATCTGGTTTTGAGCCACGGCACAGACCATGGGATTTCTGGGCCTCTTGTTTACCAAGTTCTAGCTTTAAAGTATAGGTTTTGTTTTTGTAGTAAAAATCTATCTCTATGGTATCGGCTTTGGTCATGCCCAGTCTTAGCTTTTCAGCAGCAGCACTAACTTCATTGTAATCAACGGCAAGACCGGACTCTAATATGACCTTATTTAGTCCGTGTAAGGTAGCACCTCGGAAACCGTATTTTTTGGCAAATGCTGTTAGAGGCGCAGTCGCAGAGTAGGTTGAGACACATAAAATTAAATCATAATGGGGATATACGTCTTTTTCAAAAGATACTTCCTCGCCCTCTGGCGTGTAAGCATCGTCATCATAGTCAAGGTTTGATCCCCCGGTTATTTTATAAGCAAAAAAATCACATTTTTTGAAACCCATCGATTGTCCTTCTTCTCCATTGAGTCCTTTGTAAAAAATTTCGTATCCATATTTTTGTATGGAGTAGTCAGGATTCTTGAGGAAGGCAAAGTCTTTTACTTCTTCAGCTGGATTATCAAGATCAATTAAAACGCATATACGTTCGCGCCCCGTAGGTTCAAACACGGTTGTCATGAGTCTGGTAAGTGAAAATGTCGGATAGGTTGGTGTGGTTATATTCATAGTTGGTGATAATCGTAATATCGGGTATTTTTAAAAGATTGCAAATCTTCCTTACATAAAACCTTGTAGTCAAACTCTAACGTTTCCTGCCTATTAAGATTAGCAAAGTAATCGTCTTATCCTGAATCATAGATATTCTATAATTTGCGGAGATAACTGATGTTCGCTTGATTACCATAGGCTTTTTTGAAGATGCTTTTAAGAGACTAAAATGACAAGGATCAGCTTTTGGGGACCTTAGGATCCAAAACTACCAAACCTACTTTACTTGAACATATAGATGTGGCTTTGTTTGAAGCTAATAGTGCGATAGATCTCTAAGGAGTTATGAAAGTAGTTGGAAGTATTACAGGAAGCGTTTCAATTCAAGCCAAACACAACGCACATACTGAGTCTAGTTCTGTGGAAGAACCATTAGACTGTTTAGGCGAACAGCCCAGTTTTTGAGGATGACAGGTGCTCAGCCGGACATGGTAACTCTCGTTTTTTAGATGCCCTAGGATTCGAAAAGAGAGTCCTGTTATGAAAGCAGGAAATATGGCTTGTAACTTTGTTATAAAAGGGTCAGTAAATGCTTCCTATCATATTCTCAATATGTAACGGAACTCGCTATAGCCTCTTACTGTATTGGTCTACGAAAGCATCTGCCTAAGATGCGTATTGCGGAATTAATTGTCACTGCGGTGGTGGATGATTTACGACATTCGGGAGGAAAAAAACTGTGCCCTTTGAATTGGAGCAAGCTTCATATCAAGATGTTTATCTGCGTTTGGTGAGTGCGGGTTTAGAAAATAGCGCTATCGAGAGTATTGGTCAGATGATTGTTTCAACAGATTTTATGCAAAGTGCTCCCCAAGTAAGATAGGCGTACCGAGCAACACGAGAGTTATCTGAGAATAATAAACATTGTATAGCATTCTCATAATGCGAGCTTTTAGTCAAAGCAGATATTCTCTTTTCGTGTTTTAATCAGAGTGATAACAGAAAATTGACTAAGCTTTTAACCACTGAGTGGGAGCTAAAAGAGAGCATGAGTTATGAACAACATATAGGCTTTTAGAATGGGGTAGAGTTTGTTTCAGAAGCTTCTGAGAAGTTAGGCTTGAACCTAAGGAGGTTAAATTTAATGTTAGTACTAAAGGATAAGAAGGCCTGTCGAGTTTATTAGAGATTGAAAAGATGTTTTTCTTCCAGAAATCACAAAGCCTCTGTAGACCAATAGCATGTTAGAAAACGATCAGTTAGAAGAGTATCTGGATTTTTTAAGGTTTGGGAGTATCTCCACGGATTCAGAATACAAGGACCAGGTGGAAACTTGTGGAGCTTGGCTTGTTGATAAATTATCTACCCTAGGCTTAGACGCGAAGCTCCATCAGACAAAAGGTTGTCCAATAGTGGTTGGTAGCAATAAACATCAAGAAAATAGAAAAACCGTTTTAATTTATGGTCATTACGATGTTCAACCTGTTGATCCTATAGATGCATGGGATCACCCGCCGTTTGAGCCACATGTTGATGGACATATGGTCTATGCAAGGGGGGCTTCGGATAACAAGGGACAAATTTTTTCCCATATTTTGGGTGTGCAAAAAATCATTGAGAAGAATGGCGAAGTTCCTGTGAATATAATTTTTTTGATCGAGGGAGAAGAAGAAATTGGTAGTCCTAATTTAGAACCTTTCTTGGAAGAGCACAAGGATGAGCTAGCTTGTGATGTCATCTTGGTTTCCGATACGGATATGGTGGCTCCTGGTGTTCCAACACTGGCCTATGGTCTCCGTGGAGTTGCTGCTCTGGAAGTTACTCTCAAGGGCCCCAAACACGATTTGCATTCAGGGATCTATGGAGGAGGGGTAATGAATCCTCTTACCGCATTAGCAAGACTAGTAGCGTCACTGCATGATGAGAAAATGAAGGTTTCAGTAGATGGTTTTTACAACGATGTTTTGGATCTTTTCCCATGGGAAAAGGAGGCGTGGGAAAAGCTCCCGATTACTGACCAAGATTGGCTGGACCATACTGGTGTTCCTAAATTAGAAGGCGAAAGAGAATGTACAACTTTAGAGCGTTTGTGGTCACGCCCCACTGTTGAAGTAAATGGTCTTTGGGGAGGTTATCAGGGTGAGGGTACAAAGACAGTTATCCCATCAGAGGCAAATGCGAAGCTAACATTCCGCACAGTTCCTAATCAAACAGCTGATCAAGTCTTAGATTGCGTGGAGAAGCATTTGCGTAAGCATTGTCCAGAATCCGTAACCATAGAGATAGAGAGAGGGCATAGCGGCGAAGGCTATCTCTGTAATCCGCAAAGCAGTTATGGGAAAGCAGCTCAAAAAGCTCTGCGTAAAGCTTTTAATGGTAAAGATCCTGCACTAGTCAGGGAAGGTGGTAGTATTCCCATCATTGCGGGCTTTCAGCGCATCTTGGGTGTGGACACTTTGCTTCTTGGTTTGGCTTTGCCAGATTGCCGAGCTCATTCTCCAAATGAGAATTTTGATCTAAGAAACATGGAGTATGGCATTCATCTTTCAGGCTTACTATTGCGTGAAATTGCTAACCTGTAAGTGCTAAATGGATTTCGGGCAACAGAGATAAATTTCTAATAATTGTCCCTTTGACGTCGAATTACTATATGGCGGGGCTTGTAATACCCAACATCATTGAGTTCTAGGCAAATTTAAGCAATTTATGACAAAGCGCATTTTATTGGTGGATGATGAGCCTGCGGAATTAAAAAATACGCGTGGAGAACTCACATTAATTGATTCCAACTACGAGATAGAAGTTGCTTCCAGTGGTCAAGAAGCTTTGACCAAGGTAGAGACTAATCAATTTGATATTGTGTTATGTGACATGATAATGCCTGGGATGGATGGAGCGATGCTATTAGAGGAAATGAAGAAGCGTTGCCCTAGAACTGCTCGTTTTATTTATTCTGCCCCATCTGAATTGAATACCGCGTTGAAGACCGTTGATGTAGCTCATCAATATTTTATCAAGCCATGTAATTCAAAGAGACTAGCCAAAGCCATTCAAAATATAAGTAACTCCGAAGACTTATTACAAAAAAGGCAATTGCGTGAGATTATTCTTAGGATTGATACAATTCCCTCTATTCCTAGTCTCTATGTCGAGATAAGCCAAAAGTTGGAAGATCCACTAACTTCTACTGAGGACATAGCAAAGCTTATTGAAAGAGATCCTGCTATGACCGCTAAAATCCTTAAATTAGTTAATTCTGCTTTCTTTGGAGCAGCTAAGCAACAGATCACATCAGTTCAAGAGGCTGTTGCTTTTTTGGGCCTTGAGTTGGTGAAGACCTTGGTGCTCAGTATGAAGGTGTTTGCTCAATTCAAGGGCAATCATGCTAAAGGATTTAATGTAGACGGCTTGTGGGAATATAGTTTTGAAGCAGCTCAGATGTCTCGCATGATTGCTCAGATGGAAAAAGGGGATAAGAAATTATACGACGAAGCATTCGCTGGGGCACTCTTACAAGATATTGGACAGCTTGTGATGGCTTGTAATTTTAAAAAAGACTACGAGAGGGTTTTGTATTTAGAGGAACATGAGGATATGGATTTGCTTGAGGTAGAATACTCCGTAATTGGTGCCAACCACGCTGATTTAGGAGCTTTCTTAATGGAGTTATGGGGTCTTCCTGAATCTATTGTGCGTTGTATCAAATATCACCATCATCCATTAGCTGCAAGAGAGAATGAGTTTACAGCTTTAACAGCTGTGCATGTAGCAAGTATGATTCTTGGTAAGAAGCGGCCTGTTGCAAATTTAAGCGACATTGAAGGGCTCGATATTAAATATTTGGAGCTACTAGAAATCCAAGAGCGCTTGCCAGAGTGGATGGAAGTAATGGTTTAGTGTGGTAGCCTAGCACTCTAGAATTATTTCTTAAACCCGAATGATATTATAGAAGTTGAACGAGATGTTTAAAAGCTTGAGTCACAGGGAAAAGAGAGTCGTCGAAGATCTATCAAAAGGTGACACCTCCGGGAGAATCGATGTCTCTAGGAGACAAGATCTTGGTCAGATCTTTAAGTTTCTACTGCACCATTTGGGTTAAACTCCATGAAATTCTCTACACTTTTTTGCAAGGTCTATAAATTTCTAACCTGGAGGCCAAGATAGTGGGCGCCCTCCGACTACATGCAGATGTAAATGAGGAATGGACTCGCCGCCATCTTTTCCATTGTTAATGATGACTCGGTAACCACTATCTTCTATACCTGCATCCATAGCTACTTTAGCAGCAACTATCAGTAAATGGCCCAGGAGGCTTTTTTCACTTTCAGGAACCTCTGCTATTCGATTGTAACGCTTTTTGGGTATGATCAAAAGGTGCTTTGGGGCCTGGGGACTAATATCTTTGAAAGCTAAACTAAGATTGTCTTCATATACTATCTCAGCAGATATTTCGCGATCTACAATTTTCTCAAATAGGCTTTTTTCTATCATCGATCAGCTAATAATGAGTTCTGAGGGTGGGTTTTCACTGTGGCAGATTTGTTTGCGAGTAAATGAAACGATTTCATCATTAAGATGTTGGCAGGAATTTTTCCATCTTGAGGCATTAGCGATGATTTTTACGCAAGTACGAATCTCTTCTAGCTTAATCCCACGAACCATAACAACTTCTGAGGCTTCTTGAAGCTTTTCACCCAAGAGTTGGAAGAAATGCAGCTCATATGAGGCTTTACGAGCTATATCAGGTAGGTAAATGTTAACTCTCGGAGCAGATAAGGCTATGTGATCTGCAAGTTTAGGATATCCAATTCCAACTATAGAGCGGCGAACAATCTCTTCAATATCATCTTTCTCTATGACGCATCCAGTAAACTCATGTTGTAAGTAAAAGGTAATGGCATGAGCAACTTCTTCACTCCAACTCCAATCTTCATCGCCAACTTGCTGAGCTGTGAGGTCAATAGACTCTGCTATCCAGCCTTCGGATAATGGAACCTGCCGATTTTGTTGCCAGAGCACAAGAGGCAATTTTTGAGCTAGTGCTATCATAATTTTGACAACAGGTGGGCAGGTTTATTCTTCATGTAAGTTTTTAACCTCGTTAATAAATTCATCAATATCTTTGAATTGGCGGTATACAGAAGCAAAGCGCACATAAGCAACCTCGTCCAATTGGCGTAATGTTCGCATAATAGATTCACCAATTTCAGTAGACGGTATTTCCTTGTTATATTTTTTTTCGAGTGAATCAGTAATGTCTTGAGCAGCTTTTTTAAGGCGGTCAGGGCTGACGGGTCTTTTTTCGCATGCCTTAAGGAGGCCTCCTAGCAATTTTTTGATATCAAAAGCTTCATATCGCCCATCTCTTTTGATGACTCGTATGTCTTCACGTTCGATTTCTTCGTAGGTAGTGAAGCGGTTTCCACAGTGAAGACACTCGCGCCTTCTTCTGATCACGGCCCCATCTTTCCATGTTCGAGAGTCGATCACTTTGTCTTCAATTTTGCCGCATTTTGGGCATCGCATACAATATATAGTGTTTCACTGTTTCTAGAGTATACAGTCTGTTGGGTCAATGACAAACGCAGCATAAAAAAGGGTGCTTCATCCATAATAGATGAAGCACCCGTGAAATAATTTCCATTAAGCTGAAGAATTACTTCTTTTTGGAAGCTTTTTTCTTGGTTGCCTTCTTCGCAACCTTCTTCTTAGTTACCTTTTTGGCTGCCTTTTTCTTTGGTGCCTTTTTAGCAACTTTTTTCTTAACAGCTTTCTTAGCAACTTTTTTCTTAGCTACTTTCTTCTTAGTAACTTTCTTCTTAACTGCTTTCTTAGCAACTTTTTTCTTGGCCGCTTTCTTAGCGGTTTTTTTCTTAGCTACTTTTTTCTTTATTGCCATGCTCTACTCACCTCCTCTCATGATCGGAATAATTTGATAGAAAGTGTTTCGACAAGAAATCGATAACATTTAAATGAAATAATTTTATTGTTGCGTTTGGTC
>JBCCXA010000021.1 GCA_039192515.1 Verrucomicrobiota bacterium
CTCCAGAGGGTATAGATGCGACGGACGATTTTCATAAGGCAAAACTAGGGTTTAATCTTCTACTGGAAAAGGTACAAAAACAAATTTGTTAAAGTTTTGATCGGTATCTATCACAAAGAGGCAGCAAAACTCATCTGCGTTCTTGAATACTTCTTTGAAGTTTTCAGGTTTATCAACTAGTTGTTTTTGGATGAATTCGTCTAGATAAGAAATATAATAATTATAACCAGGCATAATTTAAATAAATAAGTTTATCGAAAATTGTTTATTCATAAATTAAATAAATAAATTTATCGAAAATTATTTACTTTTTGAAAAATATGTTACATGAAGGACATTACTTTGCTTTTTAAAAAATTTTTATGAATCATTGTCGAGTGATTATCTTGCTGAAATAAAATAACAGTTTAGTTGGTGCTATTAAAAACAGAACGCTGATGATAGCCAAAAGAGTTTGATATGAGAAAGAATGCGCAAACCGGTAACACCCCAAGGCCATTGAATGGGGCAGAGGAAGTATTTGAGGCACACGCATTTAATCAGTTTCAGTTATTTGCCATTACTCCAGAAGGATGCGAAGACTCCGGCTTAGCCATCGCAGCTGCACGTGCAGGACATATAGGGATTTTTAACCTAATCAACAATAGTTTATCTATTAAACAAAAACGAAATCACATCGCCCGGCTTGAAAATTTAGCTAATGCAAGATACGGATTGATTCTTTCATCTTGCCAATTAAAAAGCCTGGATTCCCTCATCGACTCTTACGAGGGTATACACATCTTATTAATAGAAGTTAGAGCGCCAACTACTGGGCTAAAGGATTTCAAAAAACTTAAAAAGAAAGCCCAGAGGATCGGTTGTGTTGTTACCAGTCTGGAAGAAGCAGAACTAGCTGTAGACTTAGGTGCTGATTTCATAGTAGCAAAAGGAAATGAGTCCGGCGGATGGGTAGGAGAAGAAACAGCCTTCGTCCTGACTCAAAAATTAACCAAGTGGAATAAGTGCCCAGTTGTAGCTTGGGGTGGAGCGGGATTTCACAGTGCTGCGTCGCTAGTGGTTTGCGGGGCAAAAGGAATTGTCTTGGATTGGCAACTATCACTCGCAAGTGAATCTGCTGTCCCAAAGGCGCTTAAGCACAAGATTCAATCTATGGATGGCAGCGAGACTATCGCTTTGCCTGGACCTTTCGCTAAAAGCTTCCGACTTTTAGCTAGTCCTGGATTTCATGCAAAAGAGCAACTTCTAAGTATTTCAGCCAAAAGCAGGGCACAGTCTGAACGTGCTTCAGAATTATTTTCGGAATGGGACGATCAAATCTCACTCCTAAATCAGTCCGTAGCCATAGAGGATAGGCCATGGCTTACAGGCCAAGATGCCTGTCTGGCTAGCTCATTTTACAGTAAATCAAAATCCGTTGCAGGTATGCTTTCAGCTCTCCAAGCTAAAATACTCAAGCAAGTAAAAGCAGCCTCTGAGGAAAATCTAGCTAGACCTCAAAGCCCTTTAGCTAAATCACTCGGCATAGAATTCCCTATTCTACAGGGGCCCATGACGAGGGTAAGTGACACTGCGGAATTCTGTAATGCAGTAGCAACTGGAGGAGCATTGCCCTTTCTTGCATTAGCTATGATGCCTCAAAAAGCTGTCCGCGAACTCATGGAAAAGACTAAAGCTCTACTTGGAGAAAAACCATGGGGAGCAGGTCTACTCGGCTTCAATGCTCCTCAACTATATAAAGAACAGCTCGAAGTAGTTTTAGATGTTCACCCTTCTTATACTATTATTGCAGGCGGACGCCCTGACCAAGCTTCTGCTTTAGAAGCCAAGGGAATATCCAGCTATCTTCACGTCCCTTCTCCTTCGATCCTAGACATTTTTATCAATGAAGGAGCGAGAAAATTTATCTTCGAAGGCAGAGAATGTGGTGGTCATGTTGGACCTCGGACTAGCTTAGTTCTATGGGACAGTATGGTCCACGTCATTTTAAACGCTGGCCTATCAGAAGCCGAGTTAAGTAAGTTACAAGTCATCTTTGCTGGAGGTATCCATGATGCTAAAAGCGCTGCTATGGCGACTACCATCGCTCAGCCTTTGGCTGAAAAAGGAGTCCAAGTTGGCCTCTTGATGGGAACGGGCTATTTATTTACTCATGAAATAGTGGAAAGCTCTGCTGTAGTCGAACAATTCCGGAAAGTAGCCCAGGATGCAGACAAAACGGTTGTCATCGAGTCAAGCCCTGGCCATGCCATTCGATGTGCTGACACCGAATTTATTTCGTTTTTCGAGTCGGAAAAACGGCGTCTTCAATCAACTGATGTCAGCCATGAAACCATCAGCAAAACATTAGAAAAACTTACTGTTGGCCGTCTGCGTATTGCATCCAAAGGTGTGACACGTATTGACAATCCAAAGCCAGGCGAGAGCCCTTATGCGGAGGTAGAGAAGGATGAACAACTCCGCGATGGTATGTACATGATTGGTCAAGTCGCTTGCATGCATCAGGAGCCCTTTTCCATTCGGGACCTCCATCAGGAAATTTCTCTTGAATCTCAAGAGATTTTGAAAAATTTCCATGCTAGTCCTGATTCCGTAGAAGTAGTAAATGAAGCATCTCCTGCCCCACCTGCCTTGGACATTGCCATTATTGGGATGGGAGGCTTTCTACCTGGCGCGAATGACTTAGAAACCTATTGGCAGAATATATTAGATAAAAAAGATGCCATTGGAGAAGTACCCGAAGACCGTTTTGATTTCAAACTATGGTATAACAAAGACAAATCTATTCGTGATACCATTAATAGTAAGTGGGGAGGTTTTATCGAGGACGTGCCATTTGACCCCTTTAAGTATGGTATCCCTCCAACTGCGCTAAGAAGTATTGAACCGGCACAATTGCTTTCTGTGGAGTTGATTGGCCGGTTATTAGACCAAATCAGTTGTCGTGAAACTAACCCATACCGCGAGAAAACATCCGTTATATTCGGTGCAGGTGGTGGTCTAGGGCAGTTAGGAACAAACTACGCTGTTCGCTCCATGTTACCAAATCTTATCCAGGGACTAGATGAAACCGTTTGGGAGCAATTACCTAAATGGACAGAAGATAGTTTCCCGGGAATTTTGCTAAATGTGATAACTGGACGAATCAGCAACCGCTTCGATTTAGGCGGCGTTAATTACACCGTGGACGCAGCCTGCGGATCTTCACTTGCGGCTGTTTATTTGGCTTGCCAAGAACTAGCCTCCGGAACTAGTGATCTCGTGATGGCTGGCGGATGCGACACCATGCAGTCAGCGTTTAGTTATATGGCTTTTGCTCAAACTGGAGCACTTTCCCCAACTGGTAGATCCAAAACCTTTGATGAAAGTGCAGATGGTATCGCTATCAGTGAGGGTGTTGCGGCAGTTGCTTTAAAACGTAGAGAAGACGCCGAAAGAGATGGTGACCACATTTATGCTATTATAAAAGGTGCAGGCGGCGGTTCAGACGGGAAACACAAAAGCCTAACTGCTCCATCCCACAACGGCCAAATTAGAACGATTTCAAGGGCTTATGAACAAGCCAGGTACAGTCCCTCAAGTGTAGGACTCTTTGAAATGCACGGCACAGGAACAGCTCTCGGAGATAGTACCGAAGGCCCCGCGCTACGCGAATTGCTCGAATCTTTCAGCGCTGCCAAAGGCTCTGCTGCTGTTAGCAGTGTGAAGTCCATGATAGGCCATACGAAGTCAACTGCTGGTGTCGTAGGTCTGATGAAAGCCGTTCTCTCACTTTATTATCGCGTACTACCGCCGACTCTACACGTCAATCGGCCCAATCCAAAAGCTCAATTAGAAAATGGTCCTTTATATGTAAACACTGAAACCCGCCCTTGGATTCGCAATGGACATGCGCGTCGAGCTGGGATCTCGGCTTTTGGTTTTGGAGGCACAAACTACCACGTGACAGTAGAAGAGTACCAAGATCAAGCCATCAGTCATCATAATGAGTCACCTTGTAAACATTGGCCAGCTGAGTTGTTCATTCTTGGGGCGGCATCCAAGGAACAACTCAAGAAAAGAATCTTGAGCTTTCTTTCAGAAATTCGTGCCGTTTCTACTTCAGGTGCAAATGTATCTTTAGCCGACGTAGCCTACACCGGCCATCGCAAGGCTCTTAGTAATGGAGAAATCAAAGCAGCACTGGTAACTAGCTCTCTACGAGAACTTATCAAACAATTAGAGTCCCTGTCTGAGCATCTAAGCAATAGTGCATCCACCAACCTTCAAAAGCTTGGTATTTATTTCTCAGAACAACCAATAACTCAGAATGGAAAGGTAGCATTCCTGTTTCCAGGTCAAGGATCACAATACCCAAACATGCTTAGAGACATGGCCATCACCTTTCCTGAAGTAGCCCAAACGTTCGAAAGAGCTAACCATGTCTTAACTGATCGCTTTAAAACTCAGCTCAGTGACTATATTTTTCCTATCTCCGTTTTTACCGAAGAAGAACGAAAACAACAAAATAAGAAGCTCACCTCGACGGATATTGCTCAGCCCGCTCTTGGAGTTTGTGATACTGCTATGCTCCATCTGCTTTCTAAATTTGGTATTTCAGCCGAAATGGCTGCCGGGCATAGCTATGGTGAACTCGTTGCTTTGCATGCTGCTGGAAGCCTAGATGAAGAAGCCCTTTTCCTTTTATCTGCGCAACGTGGAAAATCCATTACAGATATGGTTGCCAGCGACGCTTCCAAAGACCTTGGCAAAATGATTGCAGTTTCGGCAAATGAAGAAACCCTTCTACCGCTCTTAGAAAAAATGGATGGCGTTTGGCCGGCCAACCTTAATAGTCCAGAGCAGACGATTCTTAGCTGTAAGAGCGAGAACATCTCCGAGTTAATAGCAACACTCAAGAAAAATGACATAGACTACGTTCCTTTACCAGTATCCTGCGGTTTCCACTCACCGATCATGGCACCTGCAGCTAAAGCTTTCGAAGAAGCTTTGAAGAATACATCATTTGAGGTTCCCAATCTCAAAGTTTACAGTAATGCCACAGCTCAAACTTATCCAAGTGACAGCCAAAAACCCCGTGAATTACTTTCCCAACAACTCGTTCAACAAGTCCTTTTCCAAAAGGAAATAGAGGCTATGTATGATGCTGGCGCGAGAGTCTTTGTCGAAATAGGCCCGAAAAATGTCCTTACCAAGTTGGTGACGACCATATTAAAAGACAAAGCGCATACAGCCATTGCGACTGATAATGCTAAGATACACGGCGTCACCGCTTTTCTTCATTCTCTCGCAAACTTATGCGCAGAAGGTATAGAAGTTTACGCAGAACCCTTATATGAGGGCCGAAATTTAAAAGTTCTTGATTTCCGTAACTTGGCTAAGACTGCCAAGGAAGGCTATCCCAAACATTACTGGTTAGTTAATGGGGCCCTGGCAAGACCTTGCACAGAAGCACCTGCAATACCTACACCCAAGGCCACTATGACGAAGGCAATAAACCAAGAACTATTAGCTCAGGAGAATACTATGACTAGTCCGTCAAATAATCATAGCATGGAAACTCACTCTAATAGAAAACCATCTGCTTCACCATCTTATCCTATAGTTAGCTCACCAGGCAGCTTAGAGATTTTTAGTCAGTATCAAGAAACCATGCGCCAATTTTTGGCAACTCAAGAAAATGTCTTAAGTCGTTTACTTCATCAAGAGGGAAGCTCGTTTGCAAATGGAGCAAGTCTAAGTGTGCCATCTCCTGCAATTCAAAATGTTGTTTCTAATGGAACGACTCTAGCAACATCTGCTCAAGTCTCAATTGAGGCCCAGACAGCTTCACTCACTAGCGAGCCAATCGAGGAAAAAGTTCCCCAAACAATTGCAGCGAATTCAACACAACCTACAGTTAAAGAGCAACTTTTAGAAATTGCAGCGAGCCGCACAGGCTATCCTGCCGAAATGTTGGAATTGAATGCTGACATGGAAGCAGACCTTGGAATCGATTCCATCAAGAGAGTCGAAATCGTTTCCTCAGTGCGTAAAGCCATTATGCCTGAAATGGCTGAGCCTCCTTCCTGGTTCATGGAAAAAATGTCAGAGGCTAAAGCACTTCAAAATATATTGGATGGCCTCACGGAACTCATTGGAGGAACTCGTGCAGAGAAAAGTCCTCCCTCTATTGAACAAAACTCTGCCTCTAAATCTACTAGCTATCCCACTGACATGAAAGGCGAGCTTCTTCAAGTCGTAGCAGAGAGAACTGGCTATCCACAAGAGATGTTGGATATGCAAGCTGATATGGAGGCAGATTTAGGCATCGATTCCATTAAGAGAGTTGAGATCGTTTCCTCAGTGCGTAAAGCGGTTATACCCGAAATGACTGAACCTCCTTCTTGGTTCATGGAAAAGATGTCAGGGGCTAAAACTATACAGAATATCTTAGATGGCCTTACTGGACTGATAGGTAAAGAGAGTAAGGAGATTCCTGAACCAGCTGTGCAAACACAACCTGCTTCGACATCTAACCTTTCAGCAGCCGATTTAAAGGGCGAGCTCCTTCAAGTCGTAGCAGAGAGAACTGGCTATCCACAAGAAATGTTGGATATGGAAGCTGATATGGAAGCTGACCTAGGTATTGATTCGATAAAAAGAATTGAGATTGTTGCGGGTGTAAGGCGCTCACTCTTTCCAGATCTGATTGAACCACCTCAATGGTTCATGGATAAAATGACTTCTTCTAAGTCTCTCGAGCAAATCTTAGAAGGTCTATCACAACTAGGTCTAGATTTAGTAGAACTACCACAAGAAACACAGGACTTACGTCAAAATACCAATAGCACAAGCTCTGTTGCAACAGAAGCTTTCATAGATAAATGCCCACGATGCACCGAGCTCGTTTTTGAGCAGCCGTTAGAGTCCAAAATCCCCGAGGATCTTTCAGGAAAAGTCTTTATTTTGACTCAAAGTGAAAAAAAATACTGCCATCAACTCAGCAAGATGATTTCCGATCGAGGCGGGAAAGTAGAGATCTTTCCTACTGAATCTCTAAAAGGTAGGAGTACTGCAGAAAAGAACATAGAGGAGCTTCGTCTGAAGCATGGAAAAATATCAGGCATTATCCATCTACTTCCACTCGATCAAACCACCGAGTTCCCCGGCATGAAACTAGAAGAATGGCAGTCCAATGTAGATTTGGAAGTCAAAGGACTATTATTCCTTCTACAAAGTATGGAACAAGAACTAGTCAACGTTCCAGGCACTTGTGTGATTAGCCTCAGTATTGGTGGTGGCGACTTTGATCCATCAATCGATTCTGAAGCCTGTTACCCTTGGAGAGGTGCACTTTCAGGGCTACTGAAAACTGCTGCTGCTGAATGGCCAAAAGCAAAATTTCGGACGATTGATTTCGAATATGACCCAAGCGATAATATCTTAGAACAAGTCTTGGCTGAATTAAATGAGGATGGACCGATTGATATTGGTTATCGTGACAATAAGCGCTTGGCCATTCGAGCACACTTAGACGAACTCCCGGATGAAGTTCCCTCGTCTTATGCCATTGACTTATCAGATAAAGACCTCGTCTTAGTCATTGGAGGTGCCAGAGGGATCACTTCCGAAATTTCCCAAGAGATTGCTCAAGCAACTCGTTCGAAATTTATCTTGGTTGGTCGCTCTGAGTTAACAACAGAAGAGGATCCATCCTTTGTTGGAATTGAGGATGAGAATGGCTTAAAGAAAAAAATCATCGAGCTGAGCACTCAATCTGGAAAGAAACTTCATATCAAAGAAGTCGCAGACCAAGTCAAACGCATCATGGCTGCACGTGAGATTCGTAAAAGCCTTATGCATATTGGAACTTTCGCCAGCCATGTGGAATACCATTCATGCGATGTCACAAATACGAATGAGCTCAAAAAACTAATCGATGATATCGATAAAAAACACGGAGGAATCGATGCTTTGATCCATGGAGCAGGTGTTCTCGAAGACAAGTATTTGATAGATAAAGCTGCGGATTCTTTTGACAGAGTTTGGAAAACAAAAATTGATCCAATGTTAACACTCTCAGAGGTATTGGACCCGAAACGCTTAAAACTTGCCATGATATTTTCATCCGTTTCAGGTTTCTTTGGCAACCCTGGCCAAGGAGACTACGCAGCTGCTAATGAGACATTAAACCGTATGGCTCGCCGTTTAAGAAATCTTTGGAAGACAAAAGTAATCGCCATGAACTGGGGGCCTTGGAGTGGTGCTGGCATGGTAACTCCAGAAGTCCAAAGGCAATTTGTATCAAGAGGAATCCCTATGGTCCATGTCCCAGCTGGAAGGCGCGCAGCCGTTCAAGAAATTTATTACCATAAAGGACCTCAGGTAAGACTCGTGATTGGCCCTGGACCATGGATCAATAATTCAGAGAACGTCTCGGTTCTCATAGAGAAAGAACCGGTTAGCTAATTGCTTTCTATATTGGATGCTACGATATGGGTTCAGTTTCAGATAGAGCGAATGATGTAGCCATCGTGGGGATGAGTTGCGTTTTCCCTGGGGCCGACAATTTGCATCAATTTTGGCAAAATATCGTTAGTAAACACGATGCCATAGACAATCCTTCTCTGTTTGATAAAAATACCGATGATAAGGTTTATTGTAAGCGCGGCGGCTATCTCCACGACTTAGCAAGATTCGACCCTATGACCTATGGGATTATGCCCAAGGCAATAGATGGGGCTGAACCAGAGCACTTTCTAGCTCTTCGAGTAGCTGATGAAGCCCTACGAGATGCAGGCTACCCTCAAATCCCCATTAACCGAGAACGGACTGGTGTCATCATGGGACGTGGCACTTTTGCTAACCGAGGATTGGCCAACCTCAATCAACACGGTTATGTCATTGACCAAACCCTTGAGCTACTACAAGAACTTAATCCATCTATTGACTCAGAGCTTATAAACACACTTAAAGAAAAATTAATTGCTTCACTGCCTCCTCTTGATGCACAAACAGCTCCAGGTGTCGTATCAAGCCTGACCAGCGGCAGAATTGCCAATCGCCTCAATTTATCTGGCGTCAACTATTGTGTAGATGGCGCATGTGCTTCTTCCCTTGTTGCTGTGGAACATGGTATGCGTGATCTAAGAGATAGACGGTGCGACATGGTGCTTGCAGGCGGCGTACAACTTAGCGCAAACATACTGGTTTTAAGACTTTTTTCTGAATTAGGTGCACTCTCAAAGAATGGAAACATTCGCCCATTTGATACAAATTCGGATGGAACGTTACTTGGAGATGGAGTAGGCGTCTTGGTCTTAAAGCGTCTCGAAGATGCGGAGAAAGATGGCAACCGTATTTATTCCATTCTAAAAGCAGTTGGGACTTCTAGTGACGGGAAAGCTAAGAGTATTGTTGCCCCAAGGCATGAAGGTCAAGTTCTTGCTTTAGAGCGAGCCTATGAGGAATCCGGTATTGATCCTCAAACAGTAGGCCTCATTGAAGCTCACGGCACATCCATGCCCGTTGGAGATGAGGTCGAGCTGCGGACGCTTCAAAAGGTCTTTGGCGTTCGCTCTAGAATTGCTGCATCTTGTGCTGTTGGCTCCGTGAAGTCGATGATAGGCCATCTTATCCCTGCTGCGGGCGTTGCCAGCTTGATTAAAACATCACTTGCCCTGTATCATAAAACACTGCCTCCTTCGCTCAATTGCGAAAAACCAATTGATACTCTTCAAAATTCCAAAAGCATTTTCTATATAAATACAGAAACCAGACCATGGGTTCATGGCTATAAAGACAATAACAGACGCGCAGGAATTAATGCTTTTGGTTTCGGTGGTGTTAATGCGCATGCCATCCTTGAGGAACATATCCAAACTCAAGATACCGGGTCGGAGAATTTTGAACGCAAATGGGACTCTGAGTTACTTGTTTTTGATGCACCAGACCGTCGTGGACTCGTTCAAAAACTACACCGCGTTCTTGAGGAAATTGAAAAGCGACCTGAACTCGAACTTAACGAACTGGCTTACACACTTCATAAGGCTTACAGCCAAGACACTAAACGACTAACCATGGTCGTTAAATCAAAAGAAGAACTCTTTAAGAAAATCAGTAGTTCTATCTCAAAGCTAGAAGATCCTTCCAGTAAACAAATCAAAGTTCGTTCAGGCACATACTTTTTCGAACACCCTTTAAGTCTAGATGGTAAAATCGCTTTCTTGTTTCCTGGAGAAGGTTCGCAATATGTCAACATGCTGAGCACGCTTAGCAGACAATTCCCGTGTGTAAGGCATTGTCTCGATCTAGCTGATACCGCCTTTCTTGAAGAAGGCTTAGATTATATTCTGAGTGATATTCTATATCCCCCACCTACTGGGCTTCAAGATGATGAACGCCGTCACTTAGAAGATCGCATTTGGGAAATGGAAATAGCTGTGCAATCAACTACCACAGCGAACCGCGCGCTCTTCAGTCTATTATCTCAATTCGGCATCAAACCTCATGCAGTATTAGGTCACAGTAGCGGTGAGTTTGCTGCCTTAGAAGCTTCTGGAGCCCTTCCATTTTCGGAAGAGAAAGACTTGATCAAGTATGTCCTCAAGGGAAAACAAACCGTGCGCGCTGTTTCAGAATTGGGAGAAAAGGAGCTTCCTAAGGTAAAACTCATCGCTGTGGGTTCAGACGATACAGAGATTGCGGCTAGAGTTGTATCCAAAGTAGGGGGATCTCTCCAGATATCTATGGATAATTGCCCCTTTCAAATAATCATTTGCGGAAATGAACGGGATATCGACCAAGCCATAAAAGAGCTAAACACCGAAGGTGCAACGTGTAGCACCTTACCATTTAATAGACCTTACCACACCTCCATGTTTAGTTCTGCTATGGAGCCGCTCAAGCGCTTCTTCAATGAATTAGATATCAACGCCCCTGAAATCCCCATGTATTCTTGTGCCACCGCCGAGCTCTTCACTCAAAACCCAGATGAGGTACGCCAATTAGCTATTAAGCAATGGGTAAGCTGTGTTCGTTTTCGTGACACCATTAAAAAAATGTATGATGATGGCTTTCGTATCTTCATAGAAGTAGGCCCGGGAGGTAATCTCACCTCTTTTGTTAATGATACTCTCAAGGGTCAGGAATATGCGGCTTCTGCCACCAACCTTTCTCATAAACCTGAGCTCTTCCAGCTTCAACAAGCTTTGGGTCTTACGATTGCTCAAGGTCTAGATTTAGATTTATCTTATCTTTATCAAGCACGCTCTCTCAAAGAGATTGATTTTGATTATATCGAGAGCAACTCAAAGCGCCCCCCCAAGCTTAATCTTGCATTGCCCAAATTAGCATTAGATAGCAGTGAACTTTCTTCCTTCCAAAAAGATTTTTCTTCTAGAAGGCCTAAGATTCAAAATGCTTCACCTCCGCAAAAACAAAGTGTCGAGACTACAAACCGTCTGACTGAATTAGGCAAAGACGTCATTAGCAAAGAAGAGCCTCAAAATGACTCTATACCTGTTGAGCTAACACCTAGTGAACAGGCCGTCCATGAACATTTCAAAACGATGGATATTTTCCTCAAATCTCAAGAAGCCGTGATGCTTGGAATCTTTAGTCCATCGCAAGGAAACTCTTCTCCACAAGCTAAAGTATATACTAATAGCCTTAGAGCTAAGACATCATCTAACACTAAGCTGCCTTTCACTGAAAACATTATTGAAATAGAAGAGGGCAAACGACTCCTGATCCAATATGAATTCAAAGAAGAAGAAGACCTTTTCCTGGCTGATCATGCTTTAGGTGGAAAAGTATCTCATTATGATAAAGCTTTAAAAGCGCTCTTAGTTAACCCGCTCACCATGAGTATCGAAGTGATTGCCCAGGCCGCTGCAGCTTTATTCCCTGGTAAAATTGTTACCTCAATAAAAAACATAGAAGCAAATCGATGGGTCACCGCTGAAGGGGGTTCACTCAAAGTCGCTCTGACTGCATCACTAAACGCTGACGGTCTTGTGCGAGTTGCTATGACTGAGATTGAAAATCTCAATAAAGCTGTCCCTCCTCACATCCGAGCAAATGTAGAACTAGCTGAACAATACCCTAGCCCGAGAAAAGCAAAAACCTTCTCGTTGTCTTCCCCTAGAGCTTCCCGCTTTTCCCAAGGCAATCTTTACACCATGGGTATGTTTAGTGGTCCAAACTTCCAAGGGATCGAGGAGATAAAAGCATGGGGAAATGATGGAGTCATCGGAACATTACTAGGGCTCACCAGGAAGAATATGTTTGCCTCGAACGCTGATCCTACATTCGTCGCTGACCCTGCTCTTATGGATGCCGCAGGCCAACTCCTAGCACACTGGCATGCCGAACATGATAACAGCAAGTTCAATATGTTCCCTTACAAGCTGGAGGAATTAAAAATTTACGGTCCTACTCTGCCAGAGGGAGAAAGAGTAGAAGGAAGATTGCATATTAAGCCCATCACCTCAGACCGCTATCGTGCCCAGATTGACTTAGTTAATGCCAACGGAGAATACCATGCAACGATTCGAGGCTGGGAAGTGAAGACTTTCGCTTTACCAGAGACTTTCTATGGCATCCTTCATAACAGTCCTCAAATTGTATTAAGTCATGAGCGATCGGATCTTTTACCTAAATCATACGCAGAGAGAAGTAGCTTCCGCTTGGTGGATTGGTTTACAAAAAGCTTACTCCTAGAGGGTGGAAGAATCTGGTTGCGAGTCTTAGCACATCAAATTCTTTCGAGAAAAGAGAGAGATACCTGGAACCAATTATTAGGTAATGATGAACGAAAAATTCAATGGTTGCTCGGGCGAGCAGCTGCAAAAGATGCCGTTAGGAAACTACTCGAGCGTAATCACCAATTAAAATTATGTCCTGCCGATGTCGAAATCTTAAATGATAAGCACGGCAAACCATTTGTCGATGGAGTTTGGCTGCCACAATTTGACAGACAGTTGCAAGTCTCCATTAGTCATTCTGGCATCTTTGCGGCTGCCATAGCTACAGATAGTCCCAACTCTGCAGTTGGTGTCGATGTGCAGGTGTTGAAACAACTCGAACATGGATTCTCTCAATTCGTTTTTACAGAGGAAGAAAATAACCTTTTTACTAAAATTTCAGATCACCAAAGGAATAACTGGTGTTTGAGAGGCTGGTGCGCCAAGGAAGCTGCCGGTAAAGCTAGTGGCTTTGGATTGGGAGGTAATCCAAAAAATTGGTTCATCAAGGAGTTTGATATCGAAAAAGGCAAATTCTCTATAGAGTGCTCCGAAGACTTTTCAAATTCATTCCCTTCCTTGTCTGGACTCCAATTCGAAATAAACACGTTTATTGAAGATAATCGCGTGATCGCATGCACATTTAAAAACACAAAAGAATTCTTAACAATGAAAGAATAGGAATAAAAAACGAATGAAAGTATATACTAAAGAAGAAATAGTAAATGAGGTGCTTGATATCATCAAAGACATGACTAGTGACTGGGAGTTCGACGACTTTGATGGGGAAATTGGTGATGAAACCAAGCTAGTTGGTGATTTATCATTTGAGTCGGTGGAGATCGTCCAACTCATGGTATCGCTTGAACAACATTTTGGAATCAAGAACCTTGCTTCAGAAAAATTACTTCTTAAGGATGGTCGCCAAGTAACAGATCTGACTGTTCCTGAAATAGCTGAATTCTTAAACACTCAAATGGAGGAAAGATCATGAAAACTCTGCTCCTAGGTCTTGATGGTGCAACATTCACTGCACTTAACCCTATGATTGAAGCTGGCGTTATGCCCTTCATGAAATCCCTCATTCATAAAGGAGTAAAAGCCGAGCTTATGTCCACACCTTGCCCTGTGACCCCACCAGCTTGGACCTCTATGATAACAGGCAGAGGACCCGGTCATCACGGGATCTTTGACTTCATTCGTTCTGAAGAAGTGAACGATGAAAATGGCACTCGCCTTTCATTCCGTTTGGCCAATGCACGTGATATCCAGTCAGAACCTATCTGGCAATTAACCGCTAGACAGGGAAAGAAAACAGGCGTTCTAAATTTTCCAGCTACCTATCTATGTTATCCATTTGATGGATACATCGTCCCTGGTTTTGTGACTTCACGTGTACTGCGCTCCGGAACTTATCCGAGAGCATTCTGGGATCAAATTAAGGACTTACCTGGTTTTGACGTAAAGGATACTTCATGGGACTTAGATGAAGGAAGAAAGCCTTTGGGAAGCTCTCTTGACTTTCAAAATCTTAAAACGTGGATCGATTACCTCAAGCGCAAAGAAAACGGTTGGTTTGCCATTGCCAAAGAACTCATCGAAAACACGGACACCGAATTGATCGCTATGGTATTTGAGGGTGTTGACCGTTTACAGCACCAAGTTTGGAGACTATTAGATCCTGAGTTCTACCCCAAAAACCCGGAGCCTTGGGAAGTTGAAGCTAGAGATTATTCTTACACTTATTTCAATCACCTGGATGGATTATTAAAGCAACTCGTTGAAGCTGCGGGAGAAGAGTCCAGAGCAATAGTAGTCTCAGACCACGGCTTTGGCTCAACAACGGAGGTCTTCTATATCAATGCTTGGCTGGAAAAAGAAGGTTACCTCACATGGAAATCAACCGCAGAAGAGGATGACAAGGAATCTCTTACCGCTCATAACATGAGAGATCATTTTGAGACCATCGATTTTGATAAGACTGTTGCTTATGCTAAGACAACTAGTGCAAACGGTGTCTATATTCGTATTGCTAAAAAAGAAGGCCAAAGCGGTATAGCTCCTGAGCAACACGAAATGTTTTGTAAAGAAATCGAGACCAAATTACTCGATTGGAAAGACCCCAAGACTGGAACTCCTGTGGTAATCAACACCATCAGACGCGAACGTGCATTCCCAGGCGTAGCCATGGAAGAAGCTCCAGATATTACCGTTTATTTACGTGATGGCGGATTCATTTCCATTATGAAATCTAATGAGATTGTGAAGCCTCGCTCTGAAGTCAAAGGAACTCACCGACCCAACGGAATCTTTATTGCATCAGGCAAGAATATCGAGAAGGGTAAAGAGATCGGCAAGCTTTCTATATTAGATGTAGCACCAACCCTGCTCTATAGTATGGGCCTGTCTATTCCTACTAATTATGATGGCAAGGTTGCTTTGGATGCTTTTGACTCAGACTACATTACAGTAAACCCTCCTGTTATTGCTGATGTAAGCCAAGAGGATGAAGTTGCCAAGAACTCTAAAGCTGGGGATGTTGAGGAAAATGATGAGAATGTCATTCTAGAGCGTCTGAAAAGTCTAGGCTACATGGAATAACATCATTGAGTATAGCATTAGCAAATAGACTGGGAGAATACTTTGCCTAATTTACAGACGAATCGCCTTAAGATCTCGTTCCAACAGCGCGGCTCTGGACCAGACCTCATTATGATTCATGGCCTGGCAGCCAACCAGGCCTTCTGGCATTTCAAGATTATGCCTCATTTTGTGGAAGACTTTCATGTGACAGTATATGATTTAAGAGGTCATGGGCTATCTGAAATGCTGCCTGAAGGCTATGTCACCAAAGACCTAGCTGAAGATCTACTTAGCATGATGGACCAGCTTGAAATCGAGAAAGCGCACCTTGTCGGACATAGCTACGGAGGTGCTGTTTCATTGCACTTTGCTGCCATGTGCCCAAACCGAGTTCAAAGCTTGTCCTTAATAGATTGCCGTGTTCAGTCCCTACAACCCATGCATGGTTTTGATGACATTAATTGGTGGCATGATCGCAAGATGCAAATCGAAGCGAAAGGTGTCACCATTCCAGAGGGTACTCCTAAAGTAGTCTATGCCATGCTTGAAGAATTGATACCCATGATTGAGTCTGGAGATGCAAATACTAACGCACTACCTGGACTTATTTTAAATAATGGGTCTTGGGATGGAAAGAGTCGATCCGCCAAACGCTGGATGAAGCTAGTGCAAGAAACCACTTTTACCAATGACTTTAACAAAGTCGCCGAGCTGACATCTGATTTGATTGAATCAATCACAGCTAGGGTTTTATTACTCTATGGTGGGGAATCCCAATGCCTTGATACCTGCATTGAACTACAAAAACTTTTGCCAGAGGCAAAGGTGGTAATTGCTCCCAATCTTGGTCATTTTTTCCCCATGGTCCGTCCCGATGTAGTCGTCGATCATGTTAGAAATTTTATCCTAGGTAACAAGTAAAGGGGAAAGTGGAAACCTTAATTAAACCTCGCGAACACCCCACGGCCTTGGATTTCAAAGACTTTGAGCTTGTTGGTGTGAATGGAGTGACCGAAGGATGGAACGCCTATCCTCATTCCATGGAATTTTTCGAAGGTAATCTATTCGTCGGAACCACACGAGCGGCCCTCTGCATCCTTAAAAGAAAAGGGAGGGTTCTACCTCCACCGCCGTTTAGCTGTTGGCCTATTAAGTGCCCCTACCCAGAAGATCCCAAGATCATGCGAGCTCAAATTCTAAAGTTCAATATGAAGTCACGGACTTGGACGAAACTCTGGGATTCTCCCTATCACGTAGATGAAGAAGGAAAGACCTTTGCCAGAGAAATGGCTTACCGAGGCATGACCACCTACCAAGGCAAATCAGATCCTAAACCTTGCCTCTATGTAGGTTCTTTGTCTACTTGGGGAGCAAAAATTTTACGCTCTGAGGATGGCGTCACATTTAAGGAGTGCCCCGGCAAACTTCCCGGAACATCTGTGCGCACACTTTGGCCTTTTAGAGGCAAGCTCTACACTTCATGTGTAGGTATTGCCGGTCGCGATGCAAACGAAAGTAAAAATGCTTGCGTCATGGAGTCCGTGGATCCTGCCAAAGGTATTTGGCGGGATGTTAGTCTCCCAAGCTTTGGTGACCCAAGTAATGTGAGTTTCTTCGATATCGCAGACTTTAATGACCATCTCTATGTCACGACCATGAATATCAATAGTGGTTTCCAACTTTGGAAGAGCAAGCTAGAGGGAAAACCTCCCTACAAATGGACTAAAGTCATTACTGCTGGAGCCTATCGAGGATTTTTAAATGAGTTTGGTCTTTCCTTGTGTGCGTTTGGTGATGCTCTTTATGTAGGCACCGGAATAGCTGGAGGCGGCTATGACCGCTTTCATAAAATTGGGTTAGGACCAGCTGAACTCATCCGTGTATTCCCGGACGATTCTTGGGATCTAGTTGCAGGTGTTCCCCGGGTTACTCCAGATGGAGTCAAGATGCCTATCAGTGGACTAGGCCCGGGTATTGATACTTTTATGAACGGTTACATTTGGCGGATGTGTGTTCATAATGGTTGGCTTTATATCGGAACTTTTAATTGGCCAGCCTTTTTCAAATACAACCCCCACGGCTTATCCAAAACCCCTCCAGAAACCCGCAAGTTTTATGAAAAACTTTTGCCAGGTAATAGCATCGAAAGATTCATGGATACCTATGGGGGTTGTCATTTATGGAGAACACAAGATGGCAGAAATTTATATCCCGTAACACGTAATGGCTTTGAAAATATTTACAATGCTGGTATTCGAAGATTTGTTTCAACTCCTCATGGCATGTTTGTAGGCACGGTCAATCAATTCGGCCCCGAAGTCGCAATAAAAAGAGGTGACGAGTGGGTTTATGAAAACAATCCACGTGGGGGCATTGAAATTTTTCTAGGTAATAAAGATTCGACTCCTCAAGAGGAAGTTGAGCGCATCGTTTTAAATTCTCCTCATACTAGACAAAAAAATTTAAGAGATAAACAGTTTCGCGATTGCAAGTCAGACTTTGAAAGACGCATCAATCTTTTTTTATATGCTGCCTATTTGGAGGAGGCGCTAGATGACCCTGGGTATCAACGTATTGGCTACTGGAAAGGTTCTGAGAAAACAATTTCGGGGGCTTGTAATAGCTTGGTTGATCGCTCACTAAAATTGTTACCCAACGAGAATGCTGGCTCCGTATTAGATGTGGAGTGTGGCAAGGGAGGATCCACTCACCGACTCAACAGTCACTTCCCTGGAAAAGTTGTAGGGGTTGATCAGTTACTCATGCATATTGACTTTGCTAGCAATCGCTTTCCCGACAATCCATGCTATTTTATGCGCCCAACAGAGCTAGATTTCCCGGATAACAGTTTTGATTCCGTTTTCTGCTACGAGAGTATGCCGTTCATGAAAACTAGGAAACTCTTTCTCAAGGAAGTTTCCAGAGTCTTGAAACCAGGGGGTGTCCTTATTGCCACCGACATGTTCTTTGACCGCAAAGCGACAAGAATCAACAAGGGCATGTATAGACAAAACCATGTTCGCTCTTTAGAGGACTATGAAAAAGTTTACGAAATGGCAGGACTCAAATTAGATAAATGTGAAGATCTGACATTCGAGACTGTGATGCCTTTTAGCCGAGTGGCTACCTCACTTATGACTCAGAAATACCGAGCACGCAAATTGAGTGAAGAGGAGTTTGGAAGAGGCATGGCTTTTCTTTCTCGCTTTTTACTTTTTGTAAGACGTTACCTGATGGTATCAGCATTTAAAAAATAGGGAGTTATTTGCCCAAAACTGGAGATAAAGAAATGGAGATAATTGAAACACCAGAGGTTGTAACCTCTTATGAGCCTTTTTCAAGGGAACCAGAATATATTGAAGGAAACAGACAGTTTATTAAAGAACTACCATTTAAGTCGGTCAATTGCATGTTGGATCTAGCCTGTGGCACTGGAACCATCTCTGAGCTAGTCCTTGAGGAAAATCCAGATATCACCATTTATGGTTTGGATTTATCACGTGAGTCTTTGGAATTAGGACAAACTGATTTCAAAGCCGCGGGCTTTTCAAGTGAAGACGAGATCATTCTCCGGAAACAGCAAGAAGACCAAATCGCAGAGATCCTCCTCATAGAAGGAACTGCTGATTGCCTACCCATGAAAGACAATTGGGCAGAAATGGTTTTCCAGGGACATTCCATTCACATGATTCCTGATCTTGAGAAACTACTTCTGGAAATCCACCGCGTGTTGACTCCTGGTGGAATCTTTGCTTTTAATAGCTCCTTCTATGCTGGTAGCCAAGCTGAAGGCACCGACCACTTCTATCAACTATGGTGGAAATTTGCCCTCCAATACATTACGGAAAAAAGCCAGACACTGCAGGCCGAAGGAAAACCTGGTATTCCTAGAAAACGAGGAACTGCCAAGAGAGCAAAGCCTTGGATGAGTAAGGATGATTGGTTTGAGCTGCTCAACAAAGTAAATTTACAAATCGAGAAGGTTAATGAGCGAGTCATCATGATGAGCCAGAGTAGTTTTGAAACCATCGGAGCCTATTCTGGAATGGCTGAACTGATGCTCAGTGGCTACCCGGTTCAAGAAGCATCAGAAGCTCTCATTGCTGGGGTTAGACCGGCCTTAGAAGAAGTCGGAGAGAAAGAGCTTCCCCGACTATGGCTAGAGTTTATCTGTAAGAAACCATAAACAAAATGGCAAGACTGCAAAATAAAACCGCTATTGTCACAGGAGGGAGTAGTGGAATAGGACAAGCTTGTGCCTTAGCTATAGCAGAGGAAGGGGCTAATATTGTCATTGTCAGTCGGAGCCAACAGAAAATTGATAAGACAGTAGAAGCAGTAGAAGCGCTCGGAGTCAAAAGCATAGGACTAGCCCTTAATGTGGGAAATCCTGAGGATATGAAAAAGATGGTTGAGAAAACCATCAAGTATTTCAGAACTGTGGATATCCTAATCGCATCGGCTGGGACAGGCGGGTCTCAGACCACTCAACGAGGTGTCCCCTTTGCCTTTGTTCAACTTCCTCTAGAAGAGTGGGAAGAAGTAATCGACATCAATTTAAAAGGCGTGCTTTTTAGCAATCAGGCCGTTCTACCAACTATGATTAGACAAGGTAATGGTCATATAATTAATGTCTCTTCTTCCCGCGGCGCAAAAAGAGGAAGAGAGTTTGTGGCAGCCTATAGTGCCTCTAAGCATGGCGTCATGGGCATTACAGAATCTGTGGCGGCAGAGATGAGCCGCTATAATATAAAAGTGCAAGCCTTTCTACCTGACGTCGTAGACACACCTTTACTACAGAAGACTAAGGATTCCGTAGCACCTTATGGCACACTCACGAAAGAGGGTGTGGGTGATTTTGTTGTAGAATTATTAACTCAGCCTGAGGACGTCTATTTAAAAGATCCTCTTATTGCACCACATGGTGGAATGGCTGCATACAAATATTAAGGAAAATAATCATGAGTGAAGTAGAGAAAAATGCGGATGGCCTAGTTGCAATCATCACAGGTGGAGCGAGTGGCATTGGCCGATCAACAACAGAGAGATTAGCCACTTTTTGCGACGCCATAACCATTGTCGATATTAATGAAGATAAGATCAAAGAGACAGAGACTTGTGTTCAACAGAAAAACCCCTCGCTGCAAGTATTAGGTATGGCAGCCGATGTTCGGAATGAGGAGCAGATGGAAGGTATGGCCGAGAAAACCACGGAAGCATTTGGACGCATCGACATTCTTGTCCACTCTGCCGGTATTCTTCGCATGCCTGGAAGTGGCCCTCGCCTACTGCCCGACATTTCTTTCGAAGAATGTCACATGGTCATAGATGTTAATCTGAAAGGAACTTTTCTTTCCAATCGTGCTGTTCTCAAAACCATGATGAAACAAGGTTCTGGAAGTATTGTAAACATCGCCTCTACCTCAGGTATTATTGGTCGCCCTTTTGATTCTGTTTATTGTGCTTCCAAATTTGGTGTGGTTGGCCTCTCAGAATCTCTGGCTGAAGAAATGGCCCGCTATGGTATCAAAGTCTTCGCTGTTCTTCCCGATGCTGTGGATACGCCCCTATGGGATCAAAATGGCCCTGTCTCCTCGCCTGACTGGTCCTTACAGCCTGATCGTATCGCCGGCGTAGTAGAATATCTCTTAAAAATTCCAGCTGATACTATGCTCGAGAACATTGTTGTTAAACCCTTCAAAACCCGTAAGCGCAAGAGAAAGAAAAAGCCAGAGGCTGTGGCAGAGGCCATATCTGCTTGACTACATATTTATCTGACGACTGTATGTCTTCCGGACCTTTACAGCTTAAGTACTTAGGCACCAATGAGTCTTCCTCCCTGTACATCGCCAATCAGCTTTTTAAGGCGCGTCTATGGGAAGAGGCTAATGGATATGCTGACAGATACCTGGAATTTAAGCCCAACTCCCCCACAGCATTGTTAGTAAAGGTCAGGTATTATCTTGTTCAGAAAGAGTTCGAAGTAGCCATCGACTTGTGTAACAAGATCATCGAATTGAATGAGTGTTCTGCCTTACCCTATTTACACCTTGGGCACATAGCCTTTGCTGAGGGAAATGAAGAACATGCGGCAAAATGCTACGAGCAGGCCTTGCAATTAGACTCCCAACTCTTCCCCGGGCAATTCATGCTAGGCATTTGCCACCATAAGCAAAAAAATTGGCGAGACGCTGCCAATGCCCTCACTAATGCCGTAGAAATAAATCCAAGTCAAGTGCTTGGCTGGATTAGTCTAGGAGTGGCCTACAGTGAAGCTTATTATAACGAACTCGCTATCGAAGCTTTAGAATCTGCTTTGGAACTCAACGCCTATATCCCTCACACCTACTATCACTTGGGAAGATGCTATATGCGAATCGGTGATTTACCTAAGACTGAAGAGTGTTTTGAAAAAGCCGAATCTTGTAATCCCAAGGACGCCTTCATTGAGCTAAAGCGAAGCCAAATGCTTTTTGAAGAAGGTAAATACTCACGCGCAGAGGATATCTTAAATGAATTGAAGCATCGCTACCCAGAGTGGCCTATGGTAGATCTTCACAAAGGCGAATGGTATTATGAACAGGGAGAATATCAACTAGCCATAGATGAATACCGTAAGGCTCTAGAAGCCAATCCCTCGTCAACAGAGACCTATTATAAATTGAGTAAAGCCTATGAAGCATTAGGCCAGCTAGATGACGCTATTGAAGAAATCCGAGAAGCACTAAGATACGCACCGCATATCGAACTTTTGGACGTTGCTTTGGCAAATCTACTTGCCAAACAAAATCATTGGGACAAAGCTGAAGAGTATTACCAAAAAGGTTTAAGCCAAGATCTAGGTGAAAGCCAAAGTTAAAGATATAAGTGATTAATTTTTAAATAAGAAAACAGCAAATAATGGATCAGAAAAATAAATTTCCCTCAGTTGATGAGATGCGAGCTAAATTATCCTCCATGCAAAAAAGACGACGGCAAGCAGCCCTCAAAAATCGTGAAATGGTTGATTATTCTTTAGAAGGATTACGATTAACCGGGGTGCTCCAGCAACTGCAAGCTCTGCAAGCGATACAAGGTCTCGCCGAACTAAAACCTAAAAAAAGATCCAAGTCGCAGCGCTTTCATATTTCAGAAAATGATGCAGAAAGAGCCATGATGAAACAATGGCTACAATTCAAGGCAGACTGGTTAGAAGCATTACTCGAAGATGCCATGGACGAACTAGTTGCCATAGAGGACTTTGAAGAAAAACTCAATAAGACTTCTAACAAAGAAGAAAATTCTGAATAATTTGATCTCTATAGCAATCAAAAGGATAATGCAAAAATTAACGAAATATCATAGAGTGACAGCAGTTAGTTTACTTATGTCACTATCCTATTTTACACCATCGCATTCTAACTATGCCGCTTCAGTATCTAGCGGGAGTGACACTATTGATCTCTTTAGTGGGAATAAAATTGGCTATAAAGTGTCAAGAGTAAAAGCTCCCACCGGCTCCCTTAAAACTAACGCTGTTGATGTCGCCATCTGGTATCCCACAGGTGCCACCAGTGGTCCCAAAGCCGAGTATATCTTTGGACAAACACGTTCAACATCTGATGCCATTAGAGATGCCCCTGTCAAGTCAGGCTCCTTTCCTTTTCTTATCTATTCACATGGTGTGACTGGAGGAGGAACCAGCTCGGCCTTTATCTGTGAGTCATTAGCTCGTAAGGGATTCATCGTGGCAGCCGCTGACCACACTGATAAATATTCCTTTACCCGTATTCGTGAGCCAGTGCAAGAGCTGAAGGATATGAAAGCCCTAAGGAAAGTTGCAGTACTCGCCTATATGGAGCGTGTCCGAACAGTGCTTCTAAACAGAAAGGCCAAAGAATCCCGCAAATACATTTCTTATCGCCCAAGACAAGTCAAAGCAACAATTGACTATATGCTTAAGGACGTCACCTTTAAGAACCATATCGATTCCAACCGTGTTGGTATGTTTGGCCATTCCTTCGGAGGTTGGACAACACTTTCTGTATTAGGAACCATTCCAGAATATCACGACCCCAGAATTAAAGCCGCCGTTGTTTTATCAAGTGCCGTTAACAAGAATATCTTTTCTCGAGAAGAAATGGCCAGGATCAAAGTTCCTGTCATGTTTATGTATGGTGAGAGTGAAGTGAAGCAAGGAAGGGGCAGTGACCGTGAGCACTTTTACAATCCGACTAATTCGTCCAAATACCTTGTAGGCATCAGGGACGCAGGTCACTTGACCTTTGCTGGTGGCGGTAAAAAAGCTCCACCTCACGTCAATAGCTTTTTAAAGAATGATCCGGCTAGAACAGCCATCACCCGCTATACTGTAGCCTTTATGCAATATTACTTCGGCAAAGATGAGCCTGCCCAACAACAGCTCGCTATCAAAGGAAATTATGTAACCGAATATATCAAAGAGAAATAAACAAAAGAATAGAAAGACATAAAGCGATGAAAACTGACCTAAGCGAAATGCTATCTATCTTAGCATGCCCAGTTACTAAAAGCTCACTTACCCTCCAATCCGATGAACTTGTCGGTGAAGTAGGAGGCTTGAGGTACCCCATCGAAAATGGGATTCCTGTCCTCTTACCTGAAAAGGCTAAGCTTCCTCAAGGTTTTGCTAGCTTAGAAGAATTCAAGACTGCTTTTGTAAAATAAAGTGCTGCTTCATCAGTTAATCGAAGAAAAAAATAACTCATTCTATTAGTGTAATGCTGCGACTGGATCGCGGCAGCTAATGTTTGTGCAACCTTCACCACTTACTCAGTTAGTAGTAGAATATACATTCTTAATAAAGTGTGCACATAGAGCATGTTTGAATTGAATTTAGGCCTAGTTTAATAAGAAGATACTCTAGGTATCACTATCTTGCTACTGTTGATCTTCCATACAATCCAAATACCCAAACCTACCAGACACCAACCCATTACAAGTTGCGGAGCAACTGAAGTCCAACTTAGTTCGGATAGTTTGGGCTGGACAGTTCCTTGCTCCTTCATCACTTCATTTATTAACACCAACATACCATTATTAATGATGTGTATGAGCACAGCAGGCCAAACACTCCTAGATTTCCAAACAATAAAACCTAATAAAACCCCTAGAATAGCTGTCGGTATAAAGCGGTAGAATGAAAAATGAATCACGCCAAAACAAATAGAAGTCAATATAATGGCTGCCTGTGGAGTCATAGTTTTGGTATTCATAAATCCTTTCATAAGTACTCCTCGAAAAACAAATTCTTCACACACCCCTGGTAATACCGCAAATAGCAACAATAATACAGGCAACGAATAGCCTGCCATCAAATCGCTAAATGCTCTAGAGAAGCTCTCATCCCAGACATCGGGAGGAGGAAATACTAAGAAAAAGGGAAGTGCTAAAGACCAGCCACCTAGACCAATCAAAACCGCTCCACCCCAGTTACCAACTTTAGGTAACTTAAGCCAATCCATTTCACTCCATGGAAACTTCATCAATTTCCACACTCCCAGCGGCATTAACACAAGCCAGCCAATCATTAATATACTGATCTGGAAAATAAAATCTAATTTGATTAAGGCAAATTGGATGGCAATCGAACCAAGGATTAATAGTAAGAACAGGAGAAAACTAAATCGAGCATTAGGCTTTAAAATACCGCCCTCCTTCAAAGTAATCTTTTCCAAGAAACTCATTTCCTCATAAATTCCTCCACCCTGCAGCCGAATAACTCTTTTGGCTATAGCCAGGGCGATGACTGCATATAAAATATTAACACCTAATACTGGCCATAAATAGACCCAAGAGAATTCCAATGACAAAACCGCTTTAATAAATAATGCTAAACTAGCAATAGGAATCCAGCACCATTGCTCATTTAACACGATATCGGGTTTGAGTGTCACTGCCGCAGGCGCTAAAAAGAGCATCATAAAGGGCAACATAAGAGATTGACTGAGCTTATAACTCCTCGCACAACTTGCCACGCACATGGCTAATGCACTATAAATCGCAGTCATAGGCAACAAACAGATGAATGCTACTAGAAAGGGCCAAAGACTTAGTTCAGCATTGATATCAACATTAAATAGCTTTCCGAGCAGCACTCCAAAAGCAAAAGGCAGTAAATTGAAACCCGCTCCTAACATGCCAAATAAAACGACATTCATAAACTTGCCCGTAATCACTTCTGACGAATGGACAGGTGAGATCATTAAGGTTGTAATAGTATTAGCTTCTTTCTCTCCTGCTATCGAAGCAATGGCAGGCACATAAGCACAAATCACAGCATAGGTGATTAATAACAATGGAAGCAAACTGCTCATAAGGCTTAAAATTTTAGATCCAAAGTAAATATCCTTGGTCGAGAGAGGATCTAGGGTCGAATAATCAAGGCCTGCATTCTTAAGCTTTTCCTGCACCATTTGATTCTCAAGCCTGCCGATCTCCTTCTCTAAGATTTCTTTCCCACCTTGAGCATTCTGATTAGACCATTCAAAAAAACGAACGGTTTCAAAGTTCTCTTCATTGCCTTGCATGGAACGTACCAAGACCAATAGATCTACTTCTTCCTTATTAATGAGACCTTTGATTCCTCCATAGATCTCAGGCACAGCCTTATCCCACTCATACGCTGACAACCACGCCCGCCTGTGCATAGAAACATCCCGCATGGCACCTTGAACATCAATCTTGGAATCTAGCTCCATAAGAAGGATATCTTCGTATCTTTCTAGACGCTCAAATAAACCGGGGATCTCATCGCCTCCGAGCATCATTCTTATCCTGTTATCTTGAGAACTTTCTACTACCTGCTGGTTGTCAAGCCCAGTCGCTGATTCCTTTTCTTTATCGGAAGTCATTGACTGAACACCAATGACCTCAAACATGAACAGACTAAAAACTCCCCCCAGTACCCAGATAAACAAAGGAAGTCCAAAAGTAGTTAAGACAATCTCAACATCACGAAGACCATCTAGGAATTCACGGCGAAAGACATCCCATACTACACGTCCACGCATCATCATGCATCTACCTCACTACAGCGGTCCTTTTCTAGATCATTCATCTTTTTAAAAAAGGCTTCTGACAAATTCTCTGTCTTGTTTTCTTTTAGAATTTCTTTAGTGGTACCTTCTGCCACTAAAGATCCCCTATGAATAAGCCCAATCCGGTCACACACAGACTCTGCTTCACTCATAATGTGGGTTGAGAGAATAACCGCTTTGCCAGCCTCACGTTCCTTCAAAAGAATATCCATGACAAACTTACGCCCTAAAATATCCAAATTGGCTGTAGCCTCATCTAGGATCAAAACTTGAGGATCGTGCAATAAGACCCTCGCTAGATTTAGTCGCTGCCTTTGCCCACTAGAAAGCTTGCCAATTTTCTGCTTGGCAATTTCCTCGATCCCCATGAGCTGCATCATCTTTAGCACACGCTCTTTTCTTTGCTTACCTCTTAATTCATACATCCCAGCAAAAAAGAATAACAAATCCCGAACAGTTAGCCTTTTATAAAGCGCTGTATCTTCTGACAGCAACCCGAAAGAGGCTTTATACTTTAAGGGATTATCTTTTATGCGCATACCACACAGCCTAACCCATCCGTCATCAGGCTCTAAGATGCCAGCTAGCATACGTAGAGTTGTCGTTTTTCCTGCTCCATTTGGTCCTAATAAAGCATAAATTTCCCCAGACTTAATTTTTAATGAAATATTTTCAACCGCCACCAGGTCACGATATCTCTTTGTCACTCCCTCAGCCCTTACCAATTCCTCAGTCGTCATCTCATTACCTAGCAAACAAAAGCTGGTTGATTCTAGCCATCTCGTGACGATGCACTAAAGCGTTACGTAGTACAACATTGCATACTTGTTGTAGAAGGCTATTCCAGGTAAAAAATTCTTTAACCATTTCTCCTACAACAAGAGGCACTGCATGGGTATGAGCAGCACCTGGAACCCAGCCGCTCATAAAAGGAACTTTAAGACTAGATTTTAATACAGAGATTTTTTTGTGTATCTTGTGTTCGCTTAATATCCGCACAGCAACATCCATTATCATATAAACTTTTTCCCTCTTCTCTACCCTATCTCAGATACTGCTAAACAACGTCCGCAGCCATCACAAGACAACCCGTTCTCTGTAGTAACTCCTCTCTGACATTACGAAGATTTGAATCATCTTCAACCACCAATATAATCCCTTCACCTGATTCCCTATAGAATCTACCTTCTATACGACCAGATGCCTCCGGTAAAAGCAAAACAAGCTTTTTAATGACCGATATTTGGCCCTCCAAATTCCCCATCATAGTCCGGTCTAACCCTTTGAAAAATCTTAGCCTCCTTATGGCTAGGGTGACTTCAAATTTCTTGATAATTACTTGTGATCTAGTTCACAAAAAACTTTCCCAAACCCTTTTCTTCAAACTCTACACCATATTCCTTATAGATCTGATCTAAATTAATAACGTAGTCCGATGAATTCATTTCAAGATCAGCAATCATCTTTTTTTCACCAAAAAACTTAATCTCGGGGGGCATAAAAACATCATACTTCGTAGGAACATGAGAATTCAAAAAATAGTTTATCAATGATCCATAAGGTACCGCTAAAAAGCGTTCGTCCTCACCGAGTTGATGACTCATAAACTCCATAACGTCTCGTGCACGTAACTCTTCCTTATCCTCACGAGATAAGTATATCAAATTATCTTGATCTACTCTTAATTCTACTTCTTTGAACTTCAGTCTACTCGTTAGTGAACCAAGATTGAATACTGTGATAAAAAAATAAATAAACAACAGCTGTCCCCATAGAGCCTGTTTATTAAGATGCGTGTATTGAGACTTATAGGTCGCAAATTTTGGAAAATAAAAATAGAATAAGAGCAAAACGATAATGACTGAGAAAATGCCCAGGTAAAATCCATAGTGGTAAATTCTTGGCAACAGCAACATTTTTACACTCAATGCTAGCGCCGCAAAAGACAACATCCAAAGGGCAATCTCAGATTTAACTCGAAGACAACTATTTTTATTGATCAACAAAAAAACTAAAACCGAAATATTAATCAACAAATAAGGTCTACTAAAGTTCATCCAGGAAAAGTCTTTCAAGACAACTAAAAAAATTGCTAACAAAGCCGTAAATATCACACCTAACTTTAGAACCTTAAATTCCTTAAACCAACATGCTCCCGATATAATCAAAATCATACCTAGGATAGCTAGGTAGAATAACGTGAACTTGAAGATTTCCAGAATATTAGTCAACGGGTTAAGCAAACCCATCTGCGCCTTATAAAAAAATTCAAAGCCTGCATTCGTCCCCGAATGGAATATGGGCAACCAACTTCCAACTAAAGCATATAACGAGGTCTCAAAAGGCATTCCCCACAGTAAGAGATATAGCAACATGAAAATATGCCCGCCCCAAAAGCCAAGGACAAGGACAACTAACTGCTTTATACCAAATTTAAAATTCCTTTGGTAAATGCACAATAAAAACCAACCAAAGCCAATTCCTAGACAACCCAGGGCAATATCACTCTTGGTTTGGAAACCCAACCCCGAACATAACCCCGCGCATAAGACCCAATAATTAAAAGCATTTCTAGAATCTTCTCTGCGTCTATGAGCTAAATCTAAAAACAAAAAGAGCAACATCATCCAACACAGATAAAAGCCATAAGTGGCATTGTGTGTATAAGGCGCTAGAAAATTAAAGGTGGAGGCTAACCCCTGAAAACCAAAACCATGTATCGACACCACCGCAAAGCTACCTAAAAAACCAAGGATTGTATTAAAAGCTTCTTTTAGAAAGAGAAATAAACTAGTGCTAAATAAAGTAAATAAAACCAATTGAATGATCTGCAATTTGGTAATGGAGTAGCCAAATATTCTAAAAATGGTAGCGTTGACATAGGCTCCAAGTGGACCAAATAGACAAGCCGCATCATCATAGAGAACCTGCCCATCAGCAACCTTCCAGGCATGCGTAATCTCCCTGCCATAATCTTTTACAAAATGTCCACACTTGCCCCAACTCAGCCAGGCCAAGCCAGCAATCATGAGCCATAGAAATAAGAGACACAGAACATCAGATGTTTTTAATTTCATTATCTTGAGATCTAATTAGTTCGGCCCAAATGACATAGCTTCTTACCTTTATATAACCAGGCCCCATAACTTCAAATCTATTGCAGCTTCAAACAAAAAACCTACGTATCAGTAGCCTGCCACGATTAGAATAGTGAATGATGTAGTGATATGCGGCAATTATTTGATAGAGAGTCAAACGAAGGCATGTCGTCACTACCAGAGCAACTTTGGCACTGTAATATCAAATAAATAGGTTTCCAAGATTTTTGACGAATTTGTAAAAGCAAAGAAACAGGATGGCAGAAGCCTTAGGTATCTCAGCGATTGCCGAAGCCGCTTAGGTATCTTCACTAAAAGTTTCAGGGGATTTATTACCGAGATTGAACATAATCTGCTTGAGGATTGGTTGCGCTCGTTAGATGGATCTCCAAGGACTCGCAACAATTACCGTAGAGCCATCATTACACTATTTCGCTATGCGCGCTCCAGAGGATATTTACCAAAAAATGAACCCACAGAGGCCGATTCCCTTGAATTAGCTAAAGATGCTGGAAATGAGATCGGAATTTTCACTCCTGAGCAAATGTCACAGTTGTTGGCCAACTCACCCAAAAATCTAATCCCTTACCTTACACTTGGAGCCTTCGCGGGTCTATGCCATGCGGAAATTATTACGCTCCATTGGGAGGATATAGACTTTCATAATGGATTAATCAGAGTTAAGGCAGCCAAAGCTAAAACAGCACAAAATAGACTAGTTCCAATGGTAGAGAATCTTCTGACCAGGCTAAGTTTGAACGCGAGCTGATCAGAGAGCGAACCATAGCAGGGTTGGAATCCTCCAGAGCGAGCGGAAGGCTAGGGGGACGTAAATTTGCTTTGAGTAAAGCGAAAGTGCGTTGAGCACAGGCGGCAATGGGAAATAAAGAAACAGTCTTGAGTGAGTTATGTTGAAAGCTAGGAGTTATACCGCCTACGCCTTACCGCTATCTAAGTCCAGAAGGTGGTTTGCGTAGTAATGGAGTAAAGGTCCTTAAATTTGCGCAATATATATACTAATGTGTCATTATTATTAAATTCAAATGCTGAAACTGTTTTTTTTGACAAATATGGGCAATTTGCTAATCGTCGTAGCGCGATGAAGCAACAAGTAAAAATTTATAAGACTATCGGACTAACAATCTTTAATTTAACAGTTTTCGCATTCTATGCTATTGCAGGGAGTAATATAATTCTTCCTGGTTCAGAGGATGGCAAACTTACAGAGGAAATTTGGTACGATGTGCCAGGAGAAACTTTTGATGAACACATCATAAGAAATATCTTTGAAAGACATTCAGATGCTAAGAATAGCCTAATCGAAACTTTGGCTAAGGATGTAGGAGATAATTACATCCGTAGAGTAAGAGGTTACATAACGGCTCCAGAGACAGGTTTATATACATTTTGGGCGAGTGGAGACAATGCAGTATCTGTGTGGCTATCGAGTAGCGAATCAAAATTTGATAAGGAAAATATAATCGATTCACGCTATTGGGGTGGGCCTAAGCAATGGGATAATCATCCTTCTCAAAAATCCTCACCTCTAGAGTTAGAAGCTGGCAAGAAGTACTATTTTGAGGTGTTACATAAGGAAGATTCAAGAGGGAGTCACTTTTCCGTAGCATGGACGACTCCCAGTGCAAAAAGAAAAGTAATCAAGTCACAGTATCTTTCAAGCTATTCCGGACAAAGCAATGATCTAGATGATGACGAGCTTTTGGATGCGTGGGAAATAGAAAATGGATTAAATGCGGGTGTAAGTGGTGCAGAAAGTATATCGGAAGGTAAGTATGGTGACTCAGATCTGGACGGCTTAACTAATTACGAGGAAATGCTGACAGGTAGTTCACCCGTCCTTGCAGATACAGACTTAGATGGTGTTACTGACTTCGAAGAATATTACTTCTTTCATAGCAATCTTAATGAGCAGGATGTAGGTGCTTTTAATATGGTTGCAACCTTTAGCGGATCTGAGATAACAGATGAGTTTGGTTTATGGGAAATAGAAGATGAGATTATTAAACAAAGAGGACGAAGAGGTTCTATCACTTACTCTATTAATCTCAGTCAGAGCGGGCTATATGCTCTGAAATTTAATATTGAGGCATATGCAGGAGGAGAATATAACTACTTGCACGATTTTGTAATTAGCCTAAACGGGAACTTTTTACAGCGTGAAAGAATCCGAATTGTCCCTTTAGGTAAAACCAGCCTGATTGTTTTAACCCCGTGGTTAGAATCAAATACTAACTATGATGTTACGTTGTATGTTGATAACACCTACCCTCAAAGGAAAATTGCCGTAAACTCCCTTGAAATTCAAGCAGCTGGCGGAGAAGATTCAAATGGAGATAACACTCCTGACTGGGTGGAGAGGAAAATAGAAGCAAGAAATGGTTTTGCTAAAGAGCAGGTCTATAGCATGACATCACCAGCATATATCGAGGGTAAGGTGGCTTATCCAAGTCTAATGAATGCAAATGGGGTGAATCCAGTGCCATTACCTAACGATAAATTTTATGCTTACCTGCCTCTAAATGCAGAACGGCCTGAAACATTTGTATTTGAGTTTGAAAACAGTGCTTTATTAGACCAAGTTGTTGTTCATTGGTTTAAAACAAACCTTTTGAATAGCGAAGATCTTACTATCAAAAAAGGAGACTCTCTATTATTCACCGCTTATAAAACACAAGAAACTCAAGGCAGCGAATCTTATTCGCTTAGTATATCAGGCAAGCAGTATAATCAGGATTCTAGCATAGCGGTTCCAGTCAAATTTGATGAAGCAGGTGATCATGAGTTAACTTTCACACATAGTGATGAAGCAGGCACTGTTACTAATGGAAGTATTATTGTCAAAGTGCTAGAGCTACCAAATGTAGAAGGACCCACTTGTATTTCAGGATACCCCATAGAATGGAATCTAGAAAATCTACCAAATGAATTTAGCATAGAAGTTGATAAATCAGTCATATCTGACCAGATTTCGGAGCGAGTGATAGCCCTAGAAACAAAATCACCTGAATCTAAGCTTGCAGCAATCCGACTCAAAGCAACAGGTGAGGCTGTGGGATTAATCAATATTAATAGCGCGAATATTCGTTCGAGTGAAAAAACAGGATTTTATCAAATTGGAACACAAGACGATGGGAAAGAGATTTGGAGCATGCCGGTAGTTTTGACTGGCGATCTCAATGAGGCCTATGTTCAATGTAATATCTTTATAGGCGGCGTTACCTATGATGATGGAACAACAAAAAAGGACCTAACCTTGTCAGACTTCGATGAGTTTGGGCGTGCCTTCTTAAAATTTGTCAAAGATCCCAAGGCGCATTCCAATTGTCACAGATTTAAAGTGATCAAAGATAATACGGAAATAGCTTACTTTCACTAATACTGGTAATGGGGCTTAAGCGACAGAATGAAATTTTTATCTCATATTAAATTTGCTGCACCTGTAGCTCTATTGACTATAGGAGTAATCTTTTGTTTGTTGCTTGCTGCATCTAAGGAGAAAAAAAAGAATAATTCTGGCCAGATAACAGAGGAGCAATCGAAGCTAACAAATAAGGAAAGTTACTATAATGATCTTTCCGCAATAAGTGTCACGCACGGCATTCATGACGATAAGAAAAATCACGTATTAGGAAAAGCAGAGACTTCGACTCATGCGAGGCAAGCTTTGCAGCCTAGTGCTACTAACAAGGGAAATCAAAGAATAGATAACAATGGCTTTACTACGATGAAAGCTGAGGCTTGGAGTCATAATGCCTATGAGTTTGTAAATCACCTTCGCCAAGCTCCTGATCTGAAGCTTAAGCATGATGAGATCATGGATTTTCTTGATGGAATAAGTCATTCAGGTTGGGATGAAAACTATCGAAATTGGATAGGGGATGAGCTAATGACTGCCTTAAGGGTTGATACTCCAGAAACAGCTTATGCTGATTTATTAAGAATTCTTGACTCTGATTCATCATCCGAGGCTATGAAAGACTATAGCATTCAGCACATTGCGCATTTAATTAATGACAATATTGTTGGTGCTGAGGCTGTTGGCCGCCTTTGGCATGAGCTGAATAAAGGGGATGCGGCAACAGCTGGCACAAGTCTTATGGCCTTATATCGTATTAGCGAAAGTCAAGCGGAGCTCGTAGACCAAAACCAAATTATTAATTTTGCAATGAATACTCTCCAAGAGGGTAGTAACGATAGTCGACTACTTGATTCCTCAAAGGGAATTCTTGCAGATCATAAAGTGACCAATTTATTAACCAACAATAATTAAAGAAGATATAGAGATGAAATACACAATTCTAAAATCAATGTCGCTGCCCATCATATGTGCAGTATTTACTTCAAATGTAATATTAGCCAGCAATCCTCCTGGTGCTAAGCCTACCAAAGGAAAAGATGAAAAAGAAGTAGAAGTTACAGATGCAACAGAGAAAGCAGAGAAATTTGCTACAGATTATAAAGATGAGGCGAATAAAATAATTGACAGTCTAGACATAGATACCTCAGCGGTGGAGGACTTTCTTAAAGATTTAGATTTAGGTTGGACTGCAAATCGAATTAAAAACGAGGCTATTGAAATTGCCAAGAACGCCAAAGATATTCTAGTGAAAGCTGCAAAAGAGCAATCTAGTAAATTTGTAGACCAAGCGGCAAAGACGTATACGGATTCAACTAAAAAAATTAATCCTAACGCAAAGTTCCAAGGAAATTATTCTTTTTTTGATGGATGTTGCGATGAAGCTAAATGGACAAGAGTAGGTGCTAATGTCACCGGAACAAGAGGGGCTAAAGCAAGCGGCAAGCTAGATATATCTTTTCGTGCCGGAGGTAGTGCGGGCGTAGAAGTCACAGTCCCGTTTAAAGTTTCCGTTACATTGGAAATCAAATTTGATGTTGCTAAAAGTTTAAATCCTTTAGCACCTAGATCTGGAATGGGTTCAACACTTGAGGTTGAAGGGACGCCAACTTGGGATTTATCTGTTAGTGGTAGTGCTGGTGGTGGCGCGCTGATTATAGTTACAGTGGGGGGAGGAACAACAAATTCTGACACTTTAAAAGATGTTAAGGCGACATTAGATTCTGGCTGCAGCTAGTACTGTTAATTTTTAATTCTAATTGTAATCCTAAGAATATGAAATTGAGTGTGTTATTATTTTCGTTTTTTTTGGTTAGCCGACTATCAGCCTCGACCGAAAACCATGTTTTATACACAAATGACTTAGATGCTCCTCAATATATATTTTTTGGGTTAGAAGAGCCTTATAAAGAACATTTGGGGCATTGGGTGCCCATGAGGGTTTATGAAATTCCTTCCAATAGTAAAATAGCTATCAGTGTTCTACGGCTTTCTTATAATAAAGATAATAAAAAAATAGAAGCTACAGTTCAAATAGGACAATATTCAGATGAAGGAGGCATAAACAAAAGCCAACTTATTATAACGAGTTGGTTTTTTAAGCCGGGCAAATTTATGAAAGTTCCTGATTACGATGTAGTGGCAATTAAAGACGAGGCTCAGATAACTTGGAATTTGTTCTATAATAACGAGAAAACTCGAGCTATAACTGCAATTATACGAAATTCCAAAGACGATCTAAGAGAAGAGGTTTCTATTACAAAATCAGACGCCTACTGGTCTAATGTTACCTTGTCGCATCTACCAGAAAATTAGGATTTAGTCTAATTTCATGGTGGTATTCGCCTAAGGCAATGAAAAAATCGAAGCGCACTTAATTTTTTTGGATATTGCACAATGTCAAATAAAGTTCTAATAAACTCAGTTGTATTACTTTTATTTAGTATTCATCTAATTCAGGCTGGTGAGTATATCTGTATTTCAGGTAGTGAGAGTTCAGAAAACGATCATTTTTTCTTATCTATAAACGAAAAAAGTAGGGAATTTGGAGATCACTTGCCGGTTGCTTTATTTCGCATTCCAAAAGACAACGGGTATCTAGTTAGGGTTCTGAGTGCAAGGATAAAAAGCAATGAATTTAAATTTACTGTTGGATGATTTAAGAGAAGCGAAGAAGGCAATTCTATAGTCAAATTAACCGATTGGTCTACTAAGAGGTATCTGAATTTAAGTGATACAGATGAATTAGATTTTATTTACATAAATAACAAAAATAAATTAGAAATCGAGGTCGTATCAAATGGCAATGAAGTTAGCTCTATTTATCTGATTGGACGAAAAGAATTGAAGGGATTTCAGGAACTTAGCATTAGCAAGGCAGCGCCTTTATGGAAATTTAGAGATGAAGTCTTATTGAAGTTTTGAGCCGTGTATGCAGTCAAACCTAATTAGTCGATTGTGAAGATTTTTTGAATTTATCGTATATCTGGATTTAGGTACAGAGATTGCACTTGCTAGGACTAAAGAGGCGGTAAGTTATGGGCCGTTCATATTAGAACAACTCGTAGAACATTTTTCCACTATTTGGGGTAATCGGGATGTTCAATTCAACGAGGAATGGTATCTAACATTTGTTATTGGCCAATTAGATGGTGATAAATTATTTAAAGAATATTGTTGGAATAATGAGTGATCTTTAGGGAATAGTTTATTTTTAAAGTATTATGTAAAAGATCAGGATAAAGCTTACACAGACCGTCTCAATATCGCCTTGAGTTCTTCACAATACCAATAGCAAAAAATAGGTGCAAAATTAAGTTCACCTTGATGTAAGACCCTTTTTTTGAATGTGCGAAACCTATCCTATGCTTATTGCTGCTCCACAACTTGTATTTATCGCTTACGCGATGGGCAAGACAACTAGCTCTCGTCCCGTTGTTTTAGGATAATACAAGCTGCGCTTGAAATGGGGCGATCGACGGGACTTGAACCCGCGACAACCTGAACCACAATCAGGGGCTCTACCAACTGAGCTACGACCGCCATTTATTTCGAACTTAAAATTGTAATGGCTTCTGAGCCGGTTTCAATAGCAAATTCTCGTGTGCTATGATATAAGAATTTTATGAAGCCGCCGAAGCAGAATCCATCAGATAAATCAAGTGACAAAGACCCCGAAATCCAAGATTTTCTAGCTCAGCATTTATTTCTTCTTTGTATGGCTGATATCTATGGAGCTTATGCCAGCACCTTGAAGACGGATAAGCTTGGTCTAGCCATTAGTCGCCTAACTCAGATTTCGAGCGAGTTGGTCAATGAACTGGGTATTGATCCCCAAGCAGCTAAACAATTCATCGAAAAACGATGCACAGATGAAGAACAACAATCCATTAACGCGATGGAGAAAAGGTTTGGAACAAGATCAGATACCAAGCCCTACAAGAAGATTCTAGAAGCCCTGGATCCTAATTAGTCGGCACTGATAAAACCAATTCTAGAGAATTGACTCCTACAATACCTCATCTATGTCTTCCCTCTATGAGCCTAGCTTCGGTCTATTTGAAATTGAGAACTAGCTAGTCCTAGATTTTGTAGCCTTAACCAAGGGGTCTACTGTCAGTGGAATCCATTACTCCGACTATAAATTCGATCTATTAAATTGTGGTGAAGTCGAAACATTATTTGGAATATCATTTCAGTATTTATGCTCATAGGAACTTTACAACTTATAGACCCTTTCATGAATATTTTTTTGCAAAATGAGCTAAAATCTCATTCTTCTCTAGTCAGTGAGCTCTTTGACTAACTCGAGGTATTTACTGGGCAATTCGTAAAATTCTTTAAAACTAAATTCATCAGTAATATTTTTAACTATCATTCCCTATCAACTTTCACAACCTGGAAGCGAGCTGGAGGAAACATGCCGCCAGTTACGTCAGCCACTATTTCGATTGTAGTGTCTTAGCACTAACTTCTTTGAGAGAGTCGTCTTTTAAAACAAATAAAGGTGTTACTGGCTTAGTCGAAATTTGATAAAACCCCCTAGGGTCATAATACCATTTATTACTCCCTCTTTCATTTCCCCTAGACCAATGAATATCAATGATATAACTGAAATTAGGATGGGTCTCTCTGGTAAAACTTCGATCTAAATAGAAATGGTAAAACGCAGAAAAATCACTTGGATCAGTAAGCTCTTTAATTAAACCCGACTCTATCGTCTCGATAGTAACTGATTGTATGATTAAATCATCTTTTTTGGTGCAAGATACCAATAGGGTTAGAACCAATAGAAGATATTTAATCATAAAATGCTACCTCTTGCAGAACGCCAACTAGCATATCCGGTTCTAATATCGAAGGAATTATCTGAAAGTCTTTGTTGCAATAAATCACCTGCTAAATAAAAAAAGGAACAAGTAAGCATTGAGGGGAGTAGATACCACCAGAGAAACTCCAACCCCAAATATCCTTTATCCGAATTGTGGTATACTATACAGGTGAGCAATGAAGAAAATAATCCAGACATAAGTGCAAAAACCAGCGTAACTACTTCTAACGTCAAAGGTCTATGAGAGGTATTAAGCATTCTATTTAGGCCCTTAGCAACTTAGCTATTATCATCCAGTCCAAGATATCTATATCGAACTATTAAGTGAAAAGTTTTGCCCTCATTGCCGGGGGTTACACAAACTACCGAACTGCCATCCATTAATCTTATTTACCCTATGGTTCCTGCGGTTACGGATCATAGCCAAATCAGCCGGCCAGAAGCTCTAAATTGCGCTTCGGCATTCATCTAATTATACTCACTATAATTATTATTTGCGCTATTTGGGATTACCCACCTTAGCTTTTAGAGATCCACATTTGCTTAATAATCTGGAATATAATTCCAAAAGACAAGGGCATGTATTTCCGGAATGTATATTGAGCGTTTAGGGGACGAAATGTGTTAGATAGTAATCCAATAAAGAAGAAAAAATTTATGAATCCATATGATTACTCTAAAGAACACCGGCTCAGCAGTCAAACAACCGAAATAAAACTAGATTCTGAAAGGGAGATCAAGCAGCGCAGCCAGTCAACACCGCAAAATATTACCATTACCGAGACCCAGTGGCCTAATGACGAAGAGCTCATCGTTCCCACCACCAACACTATTTATCTCAGCCAAAAAATAGATGAATTTATCTTCAAACTGGGTTACACCAGTGTACACACGGTCGGAATTCTCCTACAGCTCTTGATCGATGGAAAAATCAGAATCACTTACAAAAACCACACAGAACGCCTAGAGTTGGTTGATGACAAACATCTTATGAACCGACGTGATGCCCTGGATATGTTTGAAAAATATATTGCCAAATGCCAAGGCAACCAGGACCTTACCGAAGCTGACGATGTCAGTGAAAAAGCCTATATGACCCAAAAGATCATAGTGCAAATCCCTGACGAGGCACGTAGACAATATAACCAGCGCCTGCTTGATAAGAAGTAAGCTACCACTATTAATCATTGCTTGTTAACAACTGTTCAACCAATCCATCTGTTTCTAGGAGTAAAGGACTGTGGTCACTAATTTGGTGCCTTTCTAATTCCATGACCCTAGCAGCCTTCGCATAGCGCCGTATTTTTGAAGTAACGAGAATGTAGTCAAACACATCACTAGCGAAACCATAAGTTGAATGAATGGTCAAGCGGTCCTGCCATGGAGCTCCATTCATCACATCAGAGAAACCCTTATCTAATAACCTACGAATAGACACTTCACTTTCATAGACGGGATTCAGGAGTGAGTGATTAAAATCACCTAGCACAATAATTTCATCATGCACCCAATCTACACCCACACGCTTCCAATCCCACTCGAGATATCTCATAGCTCGTTCCCGCTTTAAGCGATTATTACTCGCCAATCCCATATTGCTTTTTAAGTGCACCCCATAAACAAATAGTTTTCCTCTCTCACCTAAATTGAATTGGATTGCAATAATACCTCTCCTCGGCCTATCCCTAGTCAGTGCAAACTGGCTAAAATCAATCACCCACGACGCCTCCCAGGGCACCTGACTTAAAAAGGCAAGACTTTGGAGTGGTAGTCCAACTCCTTCGTCAGCAACCCTTGGGATATAAGTACACGCTATTTTTTTATATTTAAGGCGTTCCGGTTCTAACTTCATCAAGGTTTTGAGTGATCTTACTTCACAAAGAAATAGAAGAAAAGGTTGCTCCTCTTTTAGGACCTTCCGAACACCTTGAATTTGTGATTTTTTCTGGGATGATGTCGCATCAGGATTACCTCCAGGAAACCATTTGACATTCCAAACCATGATAGATTTTCCTATCTCATCCTCCTGGCTCTTTGACGAGAATGACTTGGCTGTCCATGTTTCAGGAGCAGAAATCATCGGCTCCTCAAAAGCGGAGGCTTGTGAAAGCAAAAGAGATAGCTTCAGATAGACTGAGATAAATCTTAATACTTGGCAGAATGGACTCGTAGCTTTTTTTATGCTTTCCATCGCTTTACACTAATAAAAATTCATACTAGCCTTACTCATTGATTCTATGAAAGTGATATTTATATAACATTTATAGAGACTGATTTTATATGGTATCTGCAAGTAGTACAAAACCAAATCGGATAGCAGTTGGACTAACAGGACTAGTTGCTCTCCTGTTCTTTTCTATTGCGCTATTCGCCTTCTTTGAATCAACTCAAAGCAAACAAGAGTTGGCTAGCTACAAAGAACAACACCGCCTCCTTATTGAAGAATACCAAGATTTATCCCTCCAAGTAGAGCAGCTTAGAACTGCGCATCAAAGCATTGAAACGTTGCTACAGCAAAACCGCAAACAGCTCTCCCAATCCGAGCAAGCGAGAATTAAATTAGAAAAGAAAAAATTCCAAGACCAGCTCGAGGCTATTGAAGAAAAGCAAAATTATATACGATTGCGTCAAAAGCTTTGGACCAGCATGCGTCAACGCTTAGCTCAGGAAATCGAATCTAGTAAGATATCTCTGCTCAAACAGGAAGATTTGTTTATTATTCGTATACCAAATGATTTTTTATTTGTTCCTGCTTCCGTAAGAATTCAAAGCGGCACACCTATTGAAACAGCAACGCCCATCGAAGATCCCGATAACGCCACAATCATTGAGAACCCCGAAGTAGCGGAAGATGAGGCATCCCTTCCACTCCCCAGTGAATCTGAACCACAGTCCGATGGTTACCCTGTTGAAATCATTCCATCACCCGCTGAGTCTTTGCTCAATAAGGTTGCTTTAATTCTCAATCACGAGCTTCCAGATATACCTGTTCTTATTGAAGGCCATACCGACAATGTTCCGATCGGGCCCGCCTTGCGCGAGCAATTCCCTAGCAACTGGGAGCTTTCTTCGGCTCGAGCTACCGCTGCTGTGCGTTATCTACAGCAGGTCGGAGAAGTTTCCCCCAGCCGTATGACAGCCATAGGCAGAGCCGACACCACCCCTATTTCTCAAAACCATCCTGATAAAGGAAATAAAGAAAATAGACGCGTTGATATTATCATCAAGCTCGATGAGCAATCACTATCTACTTTATTCTCACCACCTTCCACATCAAGCCCTGCAGATACCGTTTCCCAAATTCTAACCCCTACTTCAAACCAGACTATACCGTGAAGGACCAATAACTATTGAACCTCTTTCTCACCTCTGCTAAATCTATAAACCATGCGAATTCTAGTCCTTATATTCACGCTTATATCAAGCCCACTATGGGCAAAAGACTTAACTGCTATAGAGGCTTACAAGCTTGCCCAAAAAAAGGTCAACAAAATAGCTAAAACCAGCCTAGTGCAGATAGAGGGTAAGCCTAATTCTCCCGTCGTTTTACCCAATGAATGGAATATTTTATTCTATGATCCTTATGCAGAACAAAATGGAACACTCGTGCGGGTGGCAGGAAATAGTATCGTGCAAATTAGTGATGGCTTTACCCAACTAGAAAAATTCCGCATGGCTGCTTATAAACAGGAAGAAATTATTCTTGAAGATACACTAAAAATCGATTCACCTGATGTGCTCAAAATACTAAAAGAGGCTCCTGAGCTTCGAGGCATCAAAATTTCTAGCATAGGTCTATGGCTAAAAAAGAAAGGTAAAGGACCTCTAGCGCCTTCTCATTGGCGGGTAACCATGCTGGGTCTGAAAGATGGCGAGGAAGTCCGCTTCGGCACTGCCAATATCAATTGCACCACAGGTACTATCTCTGATCTGAAGGTCGATTATAAAAAACTAGGTATGACCGATAAATAACCCCATGGGGGCGAGCATTTCAAATACATTGTCTCGATCAATTTATCTACCTAGTTGGGTCATTATCCTACCGCTCGCCCTACTTCTGTTAAAAACCAAAAACACATTTGCCAACATTTCACTTTCAGGCGAGTCTCCAGAGTGGCGGCTACTCAATAAGTACCAACAAAGCATTGATCGAGAAGAGTTCGAAGCACTGCTTAATAAATATTATTCAATCGATGGCTATATCTATGAATACCTAGAAATTACCGATCAATCCGTCACAGTCTATGAGGACATAGAAAAATCAAAGCCACTATGGACACTCTTGTTCTCACAGGATCCTCAAAGTCTTCAAGAACAAAAGGACCGCTTTGAATTCTTCAACAAGCTATCCTTTAATTACCGCCCCCTTCCACTATACGGAAAACGTATCTGCTTAGATCCAGGACATATCGGTGGAATATGGTCCAAACTTGAAGAACGACACATGCAAGTTCGCAATGGAAACTATCCGCCCATTAAAGAGGGTGACTTAACCACTATTACTTGCCAGCACATTGAAAGATTGTTAAGAGCATCTGGTGCGACAGTCGTTTGGACACGGGAGGACCAAAATCCCGTCACTTCTTTAAGACCTCATCACCTCTTTGGCGAAACACTCGAAATCTATAGCAATAAGCTAGAGACAGACCGAAGCTTGCGCTACACAAACAGCCGCACACTCACGCGTGTCATGCTATGGTCCAACCTCCTCTTTTACCGAGTATTTGAAATTTCTGCACGCGCTGAAAAAATTGCCAAACTTAATCCTGACTTCACTATCTGTGTACATTTCAATGCTGCACCAGATCGTAACCCGATGCGTCCACGACTTTTTAACGTCAATAAATTAGTCATCTTCACAAATGGTTCTTATACCTCTGAAGAGATAGACGATGAATGGCAACGCTACCACTTAATGCGAAAAGTATTGGAAAAATCTATCTATAAGGAGATTGATATGTCAGAAAAGATCATCGAACAGCTGGTAAAGAAATGGGATGTTTCACCAGAAAACTATGATAGCTGGCCTATGGCTAACCGCGTGAGTGAAAATGATTATGTGTGGTCAAGAAACCTTTTGGCCAACCGCTTATATCCAGGACCGGTCATCTTTATTGAAGGCCCCTATATGAATGACAAGAAAACCTTCAACCGCCTTATCCAAGGCGATTACGAAGGAATTCGCATCATAGATAATATTCCTCAAAGAAGCCTTTTTCGAGAGTTTGCCGAAGGCATTGTCGACGGCATCATCAAATATTATTCATCCGACAAGGAATGATCTATCCTCCTTTGATAGTCTCGCCTGATTTGACTTCTTGCCAACATAGCTCCATTTCTTCTAAAGAACAATCTTGCATTCTCATCCCTCTTGCTTGAATCATTTCTTCTACCTGCTCAAAACGATGGCGGAATTTACGCGTTGCCAGGCGACAAGATTGCTCGGCATCACATTTCAAATGACGAGCTAGATTAACCACCACAAAGAATAAATCTCCAACCTCTTCCTCCAACCTAGCCTGGGCGTCTTGCTCTCCACTAATGTTATCCAAGACTTCTTGTATTTCTTCCACTTCTTCACGAAGCTTGAGCATGACCTCTTTGACCTCCGCCCAATCAAAGCCAACATGTCCCGCTTTTTTTTGTACTTCCTGCGCTTCTATCAATGCAGGTAATACCTTAGGTATGCCATCTAAGGCTCCAGTTCTCTCAGGTTTTTCTTTTGCTTTAAGCTCCTGCCATTTTTGCAAAACTTTGTCACTGCTACTAACCTTCTGATCACCAAAGACATGAGGATGTCTGCGAATAAGCTTATCTACTATGCTACAAGAAACATCCTCAAAATCAAAAGCCCCTCTTTCTTTCGCTAATTGGGAATGAAAAACTACATGCAGCAACACATCTCCAAGCTCTTCTTTCATGAGCTTGTCATCCTGCTCATCAATCGCTTCTAGAAGCTCGTAACATTCTTCTAAGACTTGGGGACGAATAGACTGATGGGTTTGCTCCTGGTCCCAAGGGCAGCCTCCAGGACCTCTTAAACGGGACATAACCTCTAGTAATTTTTCCATAGCTGACATAATATAGGTCGAATCTTTCTTGGTTTAGAAATTCATAAAATGTGTTAACTTATATAGTAACAAGATCACACCATGTCAGAGAAATCACGCAACCTTCTTTTTTACGACTCAGATTGCGGCTTTTGTCAGGCCAGTGTCGACTGGATGGCATCCAGGGACACGCAAAAGCTCATACGATTTGTTCGTTATGATGACAAAGAAACGCTTCATAAGCACCCTCAAATAGATCCCGAGCATGTTGACTTAGGAGTTCAATTTCTAAACGCGCAGGGACGCCACAGCTTTGATTCACTAGCAATCGCAGATACTCTCAAGCTACTCCCTAACTACGGCTGGCTTGGCACTTTCATTACGCTACCCGTCATTAGGTTCTTCGCTCAGTTAGGCTACCGGGCTATTGCAAAAAACCGACACTATATATCACGGCTACTCGGTCTGAATGCATGCAAGATCTAGATATTTGTCTCAAATCCTAGAGTTGAATCTCTACCTTATTCCCGACTTTTAATTTTAGAGCCTTGGCAGCATTTCCACTATTTACCGAAAACTCGAGATCCCCTTCACTATTGATAAGACAAAAGAGCCTTTTATTGGTAGGCCCTTTTCCATAGGTCTCCACATATGGAATAGAGGCTCTTGTTGAACCTATCCTCACCTTAACTAAAAGATCATACTGTGCATCTTGCATTTCCTCACGCGTAATATTGGTAATGGCGTTACCATAATGATCTATATACACCACCTCTCCTTTGAGCCGATTATCAACTTTTACAGGCTTCGGTAGTTCTAGCTGCAAGAGCTTATCAGCCTCAGGTCCCAGATCCGTCATTGGCACACCATTAGCCAAATGGGCTGCTACAGGACCAAAAATATCTCTCCCATGAAAGGTCGTAGAAACCTGCTCTCTCAGAAAATACTTAGCCTCTTCTAATAAATGCGCCTTCGCTACACCTTGTTGCGCATAAACATAACTCAACACCCCGTTATCAGGGCCCACAAAAATATTTCCACTCTTCGTTTCAACAGCTATACCCTTTCGCTCGGTCCCTACACCAGGATCAACAACGACTACAAAGACCGATCCTTTGGGAAAATATCTAGCGGCTTTCGCTACAACAAAAGAGGCTTCTTCAACTTTGAAGGCTTCTAGATGATGGGTAAGATCTATGATTCTAGCATCTGGTTCTATTTGTTGGATTGCCCCCTTCATCTGACTAACGTACCAGTCTTTATCTCCAAAATCAGTTATCAACCCTATCACTGGTAACTTAGGTTCCTCAATCATGGGCTCGCATCCTATCAACACCAAACATAGCAAAAACCCCAATATTGTCTCAAACACCTTTCTCATATACCGACACAACACCCTTTTCTAAAAAATAAGCCATTTCGGCTAGGCAGTCTTCAAATACATTAATGATAATTTTCTCGATTTCTAGCTTTAACTCCGGAACCATTATGCCATAACATATCAGAGTCAATAATTTATTTCTAGGATTCAGTTGCCTTACATATGTCAAACAATCAACTACCAGAATACTTACAATTTCATGGACAATCTTTCAAAACGGGGCGGCTCAACGTTGCTTCTACTTCTAAGAATGGCGAAATCTATCTGCATCACGGCAAGGTCGTTTATGCCGAAACTGAAGATAAGTCAGGCCTATTAGCATTGTTTACTTTATTACTTACTGAAGGGTCGACGGTAGAATGGACAGAGAGTGTTTCAGCACCTCAAATGCTTTTTAACGAATCTGTCGATGCCTTACTCTTCCAATTAGCTCAACTCGAAGACAATGGGCAAACAGATGAGGAATCGTTGAGTTCGATCTTTGAAGCTGTCGACCGCAAATCAGAGGCCATCAAATTAACAGATCTCAAAAACTATTCCGCATCATTCGAAGTTCTCAATACGGACTTTAAAGGATTTGTCTTCTACTTAAAAAAGACCAAGAACCTTATCGGAAGAGCTGAAGATTGTGACATTATCCTGCCCGATAGTTCAGTCTCTGGGCACCATGCGACCATCACTATAGAACCAACTTGCATTCGGATTGCTGATTTAGGCTCTACAAACGGTTGCTTCGTAAATGGCGAATTAGTTACCGATGAAATTATTCAACTTGGTGACGAACTTGTTGTGGGCACAGTTCAGTTGCAAATGAGTTTAAAACTTCAGCGTAATATTAAGCTTGATGATGAATCCGCTGAAGCTGCTTCTGGACAAAATGCTAGCCCTGCTCTCACCGAAAAGGTTGATCCCGGAGTCCTCCGAGGAAAGACTGCCAAGGTTACCGGGCCCATCACTTGGAAGAACCTCTCCAAGGATGATGATAAGAAAGATAAAATGACAGGCATCTTCGGCAAAATGTTTAGCAAAAAGCCTTAACCTGAATAATGTTATAGAGACTTTAAAATCTTGGCACCAAAAGACATAAAATCTCCTCGAAGATAGCTCCTTTTTAGTCTATCTACGTCGACTCTCTTTTTCTTGTGGCTCAAGCTTCTAGACATCTCATTCAATTTCTATGACATCATCTGGGTTAAATCAGCCATCTAATTTACTCAGTAAATATCACTCTTTGTGCACGCTAAACTCAGATACTACCTTAGCAACCATTGTCGCTAAAAACATAACACCTATGACGCCTTCCAGAATAGTCAAAGCGCGGGCTATAGGTGATACAGGCGTGATATCTCCATAACCAATAGTGGAAAGCGTAATATAGCTGAAATAGTAGATATCACCTATTTTCAATTGCTCAAATGGAATGCTCAACGTGCTCTCCGGGTCTAGAGCCAAAACTGAGATATAGGCATCCGCAAATAACAAACCGAACATCAAATAAACACTCAAAGCGCCCATCACATCATCGGAAACTAAAGACTTTTTACTAAGTATATCTCGAATGATTAAGATCAGAACAAGGAGCATAAAACTCATACGCAACACGGCAGCAATATGAATAATGTAATAATAAGTAACTTCAACCTCTCGATTCAGGAAATATGCGGCCTGCACAAAAACACTAACCAAAACAAAGAATGCTAACATGAACAGTCTATGCTGAGACTTCTTTAACAAAGGGTAGGCTATAAGAGCCATAGCAACACCTAAAAAAAGACGCCTAAAAAAACTCCCTCCTCCTTGGCTATTTTGTTCAGTATTTGCTAGTTCTAAAAAGACGATGATAAGAATATTGATAAAAAAACAACTATATTTCCAATCCAGTAATCTCTGAACTAATCCATTCATGATTTTTACATGGTCAGGTAAATATTTCATTTTTTCTTTGTGTCTCAAACGGCGCCAAGTTATTCACATCGGTCACTACTGAATTCTTAGCTCCTGCGTTTTAATTTGCAACTGAACTCTATTCCTCAACCTCAACGGATGCCATCTAGAATACTAAGTGCTTTTCTCTTTAACGGTTTCATGACCAATAAAAGTCGCCATATACATAGTAATAGGATTTGCTTTTCTCTTGCGTGCAGGAATGCCATTGATAACTTTTGAGCGTGAGCAGAATCTGCGTTTCTTCCAGGCTTATCTCTTGCTCGGTCTGTGGTCTGACTCAACAAAGGCCCCGGCTTCAAGAAGGTGAAATAGCCACTTGCACTCGCTGCAATGAGGACCTAGAGGAACGTCATGACTCGACTATCATCAAAGCTTTTGCTTTTTCTCTAGGAAGCTTATGTCTTCTGCTACCTGCCAATATTTTTCCCATACTCTACTTCAACTATAGCGGACAATGGAAAGAAAACTGGATCATCTCCGGTTTTACCCTGCTTTATGTACAAGGGAGTCCGATCACTGCTTTCATGGTTCTATTCACAAGTTTTCTAGCCCCCATCCTGCTTCATTTACTCATCATGGTTGCTTGTGGATCCATACTTTTTAAACCACTGCATGGAGTTTCCCGTAAAATATGGAACTTTTTATTTGAATTCAAAGAATGGGGCATGCTGGACATCTACTTGGTAGGACTAGGTGTTGGTGCCATAAAGCTCCTCGGCATGGGCGATGTGGCAACTCGACCTGGTCTTTTCTGTGTGTTTGCATTTGTATTACTTTCTAGCATCTCACTAGGGATGCTAGAGCCTAAAAGGATTTGGCAACGTTTACGCCAGCAAGCTCCGCAGAAAAAAGAACATCATGCAGAAGTAAAAAATATAATTGTCTGTAATCACTGTGGAACGGTATTGGAGAGCGAGGGCGATGCATCCAACCAATCATGCCCGGTTTGCCAAGCATCCTTAGAAGACCATGACGACAAAGGCTTTAAACAAGCTTGGTGGTTCCTTCACTCCGCAACACTTTTATACCTGCCTGGTAACATCTTTCCTGTTATGACGATTATTCTCAAAGCAGATAGGGGCTCATACACTGTCATGGGTGGAATAGAATACCTATGGCACCATGGGGACATCGTACCAGCGGTCGTGGTCTTTATTGCGAGTATGATCGTTCCTGTTGCAAAAATAATTACCCTATATACGCTATTTTTCACTTATAAAAACGGACAGAATCCATTACTCAAAACCAAATTGTTCCTCTGGGTCAAGGCACTTGGTCGCTGGTCTATGGTCGATATTTTTGTTCTTTCTATCCTCGTAGCTCTTGGACAACTTGGCATTGTTGCCACAGTCGATCCAGAAATCGGAGCTATTCCCTTTTGCGGTATGATTGTTTTCACCATGCTCGCGGCAAACTCCTTTAAGCCCAAGGCCTTTTGGCAGTACTCTGAAGAAATCAAACAAGAAAACCAACAACCAGAAAGTCCCCTACCCGCATGAGCAGCGCAGACCATCCAGAAACTAAAATACACCAAAAGAAAGGCCTCCCTTTATTCTGGATAGTGCCTGTCCTCGCTATTGGTGTAACAGCTTATTTAATCTATCAAACCATCTCTGAAAGAGGCCCCGAGATCGAGATTATCTTTAAAAGTGCTAAGGGGCTTGTTGAAGGCAAAACAGCACTGAAGTATGACGGAGTGAAAGTAGGGCTTGTCGACTCTGTAAAGCTCTCTCCTAATCTACAAACTGTCATCGTGAAAGCTCATCTATATCCGTCAGCTAGCGAGTTAGCTCGCTCTGGTAGCCAGTTTTGGATTGTTTACCCACAAATTGGCTTGGAAGGTGTAACAGGGCTCGATACACTCATCGCAGGAAATCACATCAATATACAAGCGGGGAAGGGACCTCTCACTTCTTCCTTCAGAGGACTAGAAGGCCCACCTCCTAGAGATCCTAATTCTCCCGATCTTTATGTCACCATTTATTCCCGCGAAATGCCCTCATTGCGAGCAGGTGCCCCAGTCCTTTTTAGAAAGCACCCGATCGGTACAGTCGAAGAACTAGATTTTGACACAGAAACTCACATGTCTCAAATTGATGTTCGCATAGACGCAGAATACAAAAAATTAATCCATAAAAATTCTATTTTTATCGACTACAGCGGTATCAATATCAATGTCGGCGTCGACGGTATTGAGGTTAAATCTGACTCGCTTATTTCAGTAGCATATGGCGGCATAATAGCTGTCACTCCTGACCAAGAGACTAATCCAGCTCCACTGGCAGAAAACGATGACCAATTCAGATTTTTTAGGTCTGATGATGAAGCTTTGCGGAAATCAGCAAAAATTGCCAATACCTCTAAAGGTGATCACGACTATGTGATTGAGCTAAATCTTGAAGATGGCATTGGCATCACTCCTGAGAAGACAGAATTGCGTTATAAAGGCGTCTCCGTAGGCACGGTCAGCAGTATTGAATTTTCTGAGGATGGGGAAGAAATGATTGCCCAAGTAACCCTAGAAAGAAAACTTAAACACCTGGCAAAAGATGGAACCCAATTTATCTTGGTTTATCCAGAAATTCAAATTGAAGGCCTATCTCGCTTAAGTATTAACACTCAGATTTTAAAAGGCGCCTACATCAAAATCGAAGAGGGCGAAGGGACAGGTGAACTGAAAGATCGTTTTGATCTAATTTCTTATCCAAGAGAAATGTACCAACCCATGGAAGGACTAAGGGTTACCCTGCTAGCTAATCAAGTGGGCAAGCTAGCCAAAGCCTCTCCAGTCTATTACCGGGGCTTTCAGGTTGGACAGATAGAAGGTTTTGCACTTGCTTCTGATGGCACTTCAGTAGAAATCGAAGCAGTTATTGAGCAACGTTATGCAGCTTTAGTCAGACAAAATTCCCGCTTCTGGAATGTGAGCGGAATCGATAGTCAACTTAGCCTCATGGGAGGACTCCAAGTTAAAACACAATCCTTTACAGGTGTTTTTGAGGGTGCGGTTTCTTTTGTGACCCCTGAAAATAAAAACATGGGTGCAGAGGCAGAGGATGGCGCAAGATATACCCTTTATGAAGAACCAGGCAAAAACTGGTCCTCCTGGAAGCCTACCATCCCTTTGAACTGATTTACCTGGAGAAATTTAAGAGCTCTATTGCAATTGACATAAAGGCCTTACAACATACTTTCAACCAGAAATTGATGATGAAAAGAATTCCCTACTTATCTAGAAGCATTATTGGTTGTATCACTATTCTTGGCATGGTTGGTTGCGCTTCAGTTAGCACCGATTTAACTAGACACAATTCTGCATTCGCGCCATCAACTAAGCCTCAAACAATCTACATCACTGACTTTAGCACCATTGGAGAATTCAACGTTGATCGCCAAGGCCAGGAACTCGCTGAGTTCAAAAGGGATACACAGAAAATGATGACTACAGCTTTGGTGGAGCGGTTTCGTAAACACCTTGGTCCAAGCTATGCGGTTTTCGCAGCTGATCAAGCACCTGCTGGAAATCATATCCTAGTCACGGGTTCCTTTGCTCTGGTTAATCAAGGAAGTCGAGCGCTCAGAGCAGGTATCGGCTTTGGCGCTGGAGGAACTAAAATGGAAACGGCCGTATATGTCTACAACTTGTCTAACTCATCTACCTCTCAACTGCCATTCCTGACTTTTAGAACTACCGGTGGAAGCGGAGCTATGCCAGGTGCTGTATCAGGTGCAGCCACAGCTAGTGCAATCCGTGCTGCTGTTTCAGCAATTAGCGGATCTGCCAAAGGGCTAACTGAAGATACCTTAAGAACTTCACGTATGATTACTGCAGAAATCTCAGATTTTTATTTCCAGAAGGGCTGGATAGCTGAAGAAGATAGGCTTAATCCAAAACAAACCGGGCAACCTCTCAATATTCAATAAAGGATTGATTTCGCCATAGTTATTATTAGGTTCAGCACTATGAAAACATTATGGAGTCTCTTGGCAATAACCAGCCTTGTCCTAGCTAGCTGCTCTACTACTCCTTACGAAGAGCGCCGCGAACGGGATGGTTGGTCTCCAAATTCCGTAAATCTTGAGGAAAATCGGATGGAACCAATAAAGTATAAAGCAACCTTCTAGGTATCTATCCTTTGGTGCTCGGAGTCATGATTCAGATAACTCCGAGTATAATCTAGTCCAATTAATTGGATTAAACCGAATTAGGTCATAGAAATTGAAACCGCTGCATCATAGCTTGATCTGCAAGAAAGAGAGATTCCACGAAAATATATCCAATAGCCAAGCGAGGACGAAACTATCAAGCTTGAGAGCGTCAATCAGGATAATCTAGAGACATGAGTCTCAATAGGTCATACCTTTAGATGACTCTATGGCTCTTGAGGACAAGATTTTGCGCAGATCTTTTAAGTCTCCATGGCATTATTCGAATTGAACGTTACTCTTGAGACTCTTGCTTATTCTTTCTGTACTCTTCTATTTGCTTTTTAAATTCTTCTCTACGGGCACCTTTCTCTTCCTCACTTAACTCCCCATCTCCGTCTTTATCCCACTTGGCCAACATATCGAGTTTAAGATTTTCCTTCTCAGATTCATCTAATTCACCGTCATTATTTTCATCATACTGCTCAAGCATTCTTTGACGCATCTTCCCGTGCATGGGACCCTTACCTTTACGGCCTTTACCTGCTATACTCTGTTGTTTACGAAATTCCTTAGCATTCGCCTTTTCCTTCTCATCTAATTGCCGGTCTCCATTTTCATCAAACCTCTCGAGCATTTTCTCACGTATTTTCTCCCTATGATCCCCTCCACCCGGACCTTTTGCATTTACTTCCACTGCTGTAGCGCAGGGTAAAATAAGTAAAACCGAAAGGTATGTTAAATTTTTACAAAATGTGCGATTCACTTGATTTTTGAATAGAGTTACTTTTCTCATAATAAAAGATAGAACCCTCCCGGTCGGACAAAGTTGCTAAAAATTATATGGGTGTCCCAAACTTTGGTTCGGATAGCAAATCAATCACTGACAGCCTGTTAATATTCGTCTGCGCAGATAGGCTAGCCCCTGAAAGAACATCAGCATTTATCGTTGATGAACCAGAACTCGGAGTCCCTAAATCCGCATAATTTTGGCTAGTTGAACCCACCACAGATCTTTGTGAGAGAGTGTTTGTGATATAGAAATTAAATTTAGATAGCTGACTATCTACGAAGGCAATTCTTTTATTCACCTCTGTTTCTGCAGTAGTAATTGATGAGGTGGCTGCCGCTGCTTGAGTGCTATCAGAAACCGATGTGCTGGTAAGCCCTAATGTATCGGAAGACAGGCTCTGTAGCCTAAACTCCTGAGTGAAGCCATTTTCATTGATGACTGTATCGATCGTTTTGTTCTGGAATATTTTAGTTCCCTTAAAAGCAGCATCCCGCAAAGTCTCATCTAAAGATTTTCTCAGATCAGAGAATGAATTCGAAAGCACCGCTCTCTCATCTGCTGATAAAATAGTGGATTCAGCTTGCTGAGATAGCTGCTTAAGACTGCTTAATGTGTCCTTAATAGATTTTAGTTGTTCACTGTTTGCTTGGCCTAGACCAATAGCAAAAAGGCTGGAGAGACTGGCTCCTTGTGTCGCACGAGATACGTTTCCAAGTCGAGCACTAATCAGGACCCCGTCTTCTTGAGATGTGGTTGAGGAAACGTTCTGGGAGAAGGAGTCAGTCCCTACAAAATTCGCTGGAGTACGCGATTGTAAATCTTTTGCAATGCTTCTCTGTGAGGATGACAACGCAAAAGATGCAGATGGTGAAAATGTAGAACCACCTATTCCAGTAATCGCCATTTAAAACTCCGTTAATTTCTTAGCGGAGCACAAACCGTAACCAATAATTACAATATAGCTGACGGAATTTAGAAAAGATAGGGTCTAATTTTAAAAAATAAGAAAAGATAGCTAGTTAATCCCTGAAGTTACCTACATCATTCCAAGTTTCATTTTACCAACCTCGCTAATCATCCCTTGGTCCCAGGCTGGTTCCCATACAAGCTCAACCTCAGCTTCAGTCACTTCATCGAGTTGCATGACACGATTTTGAGCATCCGCTTGAATTGTGGGCCCCATCCCACAGCCGGGTGCTGTTAAAGTCATTTGCACCTCTACTCTCTTTTTCCCATCTTCTGCCTCTTTAAGATCCATCTGATAGACCAGGCCCAAATCCACAATATTTACGGGAATTTCTGGGTCATAAACCATCCTCAATTGCTCCCAAACCCGATCCTCTAAGCTTTTGCCTTCTTCAGCTGCAATTTTATGGTCTTTATTAGCGACTTCTTGGCCTATGGCATCGGCATCCTCAGCATTTACTCTAGCCATGCCAAAAGCTCCTACTACCGTATAGGATCCTCCAAGTGACTGCGTGATCATCACCTCAGTATTTTCTGGAATAGCAAACTTCTCACCACTCGGTATACGAACGGCACTGATTTCTCTTGAGACTTTTATTTCGTCAGACACTATAAATCCTTTGTTTTGCGGTCTTTAAATACAATTTTTGCTTTTTGTCCTGAAGCTGATAAAGCCTGCATATTATCTACTAGGGTGCCTTTTTGATCGGGAATATCCATGCTCTTCATAGAAACTTTTTCCTCCTTTGAGAAATTATCGAGCGCTTGCTTCATGGCCTCTTCCACTAAGCTTGCGCAATGTATTTTCATAGGTGGAAGCGGCCCTAGAGGAGCGGAGAGCTCTTCCCCCTTCATGCTTCTTGCCTCCTCTACCGTCTTACCTTGCAAGAGCTCTGTAGCAACACTCGCTACCGCTATAGCTGTTTCACAGCCAAAGGACTGGAATGTAGCCTGATCTATAACTTTATTTCCCGATTCATTGTCCCTGAATTTCATCCACATGCGTAGCATATCTCCACACCCGGGACTGCCCGCTGTCCCTACGCTATCTGCGTCCTTTAGCTCCCCCATGTTTTGCGTTTTTACTGGTCCATCCATAGGTGAACTAGATTTTTCAGACTCTCGACTCATTTTTGCAGCTCGTAACGGGCCATTTCTAAATCAACTTCTTCGGCCCAACCATCAATTCCACCCCTCATGCATTTAACACTTTTAACTCCATGACCAATCAAATACGAAGCAACATCTAAGGCATGCTTTCCTTGGTGATCTATGAGTATAATCTCTCCATCATCCTCTGTAAAATTCATAAGTTTTTGCATCAGCTCTTGATCCATAAACTTGGATCCCTCAATTTTAACAGCTTCATACTCTTCTCGCGAGCGCACATCTATAAGATGGATTTTAGATGGACTTTCGACCACTAATTGGTGAATTTTCTGGGGCTCTAAGAGGAGAAGCTCTTCTTGCTCATGCCCTTGCTCAATTGTTTCAATCACATGGCTAACATCCAGATTCTCGTTTCTCTCACATAAATGTGCTAGAGTCTCGTAATCTTTGAACGCACAACTAGCACACCCTCCGATATGAAAGTGTCTAAATAGTGCACGCCTAGCGCCCGGGAAGGCATTCAGCACCTCTTCCATAGTGCTATCACCGGAGATGAGCGCCTGAGCAGACATGCTGGTCACTCCAATCCTTGAAGTTTGCGCAGATCGACCGTTTCTTCTGCTGCGGAAGAAACTTTAGCAGATACAAGATCTTCTTTTACATCCTCAATGGCTTTGGTCTTAACAAATTTCTTGGCTATTGTTTGGCGAATCCAATCCTCAACCTGGTCCAATTCTAAACGGGTTGTGACCTCATCCAAGAAACCCTGAACGATAAGCTCTTTTGCTTTTTTTTCATCGATACCACGCGCTAGCATATAAAACAGTTCTTCTTCATCTACCTGCCCCGTCGTAGATCCATGACTGCATTTTACGTCATCATTAAGTATCTCCAAGCCGGGCATGGAGTCGGCCTCCGCCTGAGGATTTAGAAGAAGATTGCGATTAGTCTGATAGGCATCTGTGTGAGCTGCTTCTTCCTGCACCATGATAAGTCCAGAGAAAATGCATCGTGACTTGTTCGAGAGCGCATTTTTATAAAGCAGATCACTCCAGGTATGCGGAGCACAATGGTTTTGCAAAGTTCTCTGATCGAACTCTTGTTTATCATGCGATGCGGTAACCGCCAACATCTCACTCCTAGCGCCACTGCCCATCAAACGGCTTTGGTTCTCGATCCTAGAAAATTTACCGCCTACATTAATATAAAGGCTCCTTGCAGCAGAATCCTTGGCGCACTCAGTGGCATTGATTTGAAAAGACTGAACTTTTTCACTCCAATTTTGATTAGCCACATACTTGACCTGCGCCCCTTCTCCCACATAGAGGTCGCTCAATGAACAAGCCAACCCTGGGTCATCTCCTAAAGACTGGTAAAAATCAACAAGGGTAACTTTGCTCATAGACTCAGCAACAATCAATGTATGAGGAAAAACAGATGCGTTCTCACCTGATAACCAGTGGAATGCTAAAAACGGCAACTCAACTTCAACTCCTTTAGGAACATAGAGAAAACTACCCGCTTGGCAGTAAGCATCGTGTAAGCTGGCAAACTTTTCTGATCCAAGGTCGATCGGCTGAGACATAAAATACTTCTCAACAAGATCACCATATTCCGTAACCGCCTCTGACAAGGAAGTCCAAATAACCCCTTGTTCTTTGAAGGAAGATGTAATACTGGAGAAATCTTGAAGCTTATCATTGGCAAAAACCAGCTGGCCCGCGGATTCGATACCCAATCGACTCTTATCAATAACTTTAGAAATACTATCTTCGGTGGCCTCAAAGCGCTGGAATGCATCTAATCGAAGTGACCGAACTGAAGCAAAACGCCAGTCGATATCTTTTGCACTAGGCATGGGAAGATCTTGGAATTTTTCCCATGCTGCCTTACGACGTTCTGCCCACCAACTGCTAGGCACTGGCTCCTCACTAGGAAGCTCTCCATCCAAAATTGGAACTGACTCTGTCATTATCGTGTTCAAATTGATACCTTGTAGATTATTAAATTTTTACACCGAAGCTATAAATACTTGAATTGTCGAGATAAAATAAAATTCTAAGAGCCATCATCGCCAATAGCCTCTACTGGACACCCTTCCATTGCTTCATCACATTGAGATTTCTCTTCTTCACTTTCAGGCTGTTTGAAGACAAAGGAATGTCCACCATCATCGTCGCGAGTAAAGTTTTCAGGTGCAGTTTCGCGGCATAGATCACAGTCTATACACTGGTTATCCACATAGTAAATTCCTTTGACATTCTGGTCATACTTATCTTCTTCACTAGCCATTTATTACTCCTTTATCATTCTTCTGATCTTTACTGGTAGGATGTTAGCCGACCGAGCCTTCCATTTCCAGATCTATTAACCTTTTGAGCTCAACGCTATATTCCATAGGAAATTGATTCACCAAATCGTTTACAAAGCCGTTCACACTCAGGCTCATGGCTTGGGCTTCTGTAAGTCCACGTTGCTGCATGTAAAAGATTTGCTCCGCACTTACCTTACTCACACTCGCCTCATGCTGCACGCTATTTCCCTGGCCCCGAACTGAGATAGCAGGGTAAGTATCGGTCCGGGATTTTTGGTTAATGAGCAGTGCATCACACTCCGTGTTATTTTTGCACTTCTTGAGATGCTTCGGGATATGAACTAAACCTCTGTAAGAGGAACGTCCCTCACCTATGCTAATACTCTTAGCCACAATGTTGCTAGAGGTTTCATCCGCTGCGTGAATCATTTTTGCACCTGTATCCTGGTGTTGCCCATCATTAGCCAAAGCAATACTGACTACTTCACCTCTGGCTTTGCGACCTTTCAAAATAACCCCAGGATACTTCATGGTAAGGCGAGAACCAATGTTACAATCGATCCATTTGATCTCTGCTTCCTCCATCGCAATGCCTCTCTTAGTAACCAAGTTGAAAACATTAGGGGCCCAGTTCTGTACAGTAATATATTGAAGCTTTGCTCCCTTCAATGCCACAAGCTCCACTACAGCACTATGGAGAGTAGCCGTATCAAACTTGGGAGCTGTACAGCCCTCCATATAAGTAACTTCCGAACCCTCATCAGCAATGATCAAGGTACGCTCAAATTGGCCAAAGTTCTGCGCATTGATTCTGAAATAGGCTTGAAGCGGATGCTTTACCTTAACTCCAGGTGGCACATAGATAAAACTACCCCCGCTAAAGACTGCACTGTTTAGAGCTGCGTATTTATTATCACCTGTAGGGATAACTTTCCCGAACCAACGGCGGAAGATATCTGCGTGTTTATGAAGACCTTCGGTGCTTCCTACAAAGATAACACCTTGTTCAGAAACTGCCGCTTTAATATTAGAGTAAGCTGCCTCACTATCGAACTGTGCTTCAACTCCAGCTAAAAACTTGCGTTCTTTTTCCGGTATGCCGAGACGTTCGAAGGTTCTCTTCACATCATCAGGAACTTCTTCCCATGTTCTTTTAGGCGCTTGCCCTTTAGACAAATAGTAACGAATTTTATCATACTCAATGTTCTCTAAATCTTTAGTGGCCCAATGCGTTGGAGTAGGTCTCTTTTCAAAAGTCTTGAGAGCTTTCAAACGAAATTCTCTTAACCAATCAGGGTCTTTTTTAACATCGCATATATAGTTGATGGTTGCCTCGCTAAGTCCTACACCTGCGTCAAATTCGTAATCTTCCTCGTATTTGAAGTTCCCGTGGTCCGCCTCAAACTGCAAATCTGGTTTTTCGCTCATATTGTAAATACTCTTATTAGAATTTCATTTTTATGCTCAAGCACCTGCTGGCTCCGCAAAATCCTTCACAACCCAATCATAACCTTTTTCTTCAAGTTCAAGCGCAAGTTCCTTATCTCCAGTCTTTATAATCTGACCCTCGACCATGACGTGAACATAGTCAGGAACGATGTAATCCAATAATCTTTGATAGTGAGTGATGACAAGTATCCCCATATTTTTTCCTTTTAGTCTATTGACACCATCGGAAACAACCCTTAAAGCATCGATATCCAAACCACTATCTGTTTCATCCAATACAGCATAGGAGGGCTGCAAGATAGACATTTGCAGAATCTCATTGCGTTTCTTTTCTCCCCCTGAGAAACCATCGTTTACCGCTCGCGAGCTAAATTCATGCTTCATGCCTAGTTCATCCATCTTATTATAAAGTAGCTCATAGAATTCTACTGCATCTACTTCCTCCCCCTCAGGAAGGCGAGCCTGTAGAGCTGCCCTGAGAAAATTGGCGATTGTGACACCTGGAATTTCTGCTGGGTACTGAAACGCAAGAAACAGTCCCATACGAGCCCTTTCATCAGCTTCGTATTCCATAATATCTAGACCATCGAGTGTAACTGATCCCCCTGTAACCTCATAGTCTGGATGCCCAGAAAGAACCTTAGCTAGAGTGCTCTTGCCAGAACCATTAGGTCCCATAATCGCGTGAACTTCACCCTTAGGGACTGTTAATGAGAGTCCTTTCAAAATCTCCTTATCCTCGATATTAGCTTGTAAATCTTTGATCTCTAACGCGTTCATTTGTGCTAATATAGACTCAGTCCGATTTTCTGCAAGAGCATCAAATTTCAATTCTTAGTTATAATAATAATTAATAATTGAAAAAATTATGCAAAATTCCTCTTATACAATAATTATAGCAGCTATTATATCTACTTAAGCTCAGATTGGAGCATGAATAGGTTCTCTTAGGGCTATTTTTTCTGCTAGATAATCAGCATCTCTAGCAACCCCAGCAAATCTTCCCGAACCCCAAGTATACAGCCAAGGCAAGCCAAGAAAATAAAGACCTGGGCAATCTGTAACCCCTCGCACACAACAAGGATACCCTTTATTATCAAAAACCGGGGCCTTAACGAAACCAAATTCAGGTGCAAAGCCTATTGCCCAAATGATTGCTGAAATCCTTTGATCTGCAAAATTCAAGCGAGTTTGCTCCACATTGGGCTTCCACACAGGAATGTAGGGCTCTTCGCTCGGAATCTCTAAACCTTGATTTAAGATATACTTATCTATGATGTTGCGAAGACGGACATAGGTTTCATCTGCTAAGTCTAGTTTTTCATTCACATCCGGTCTGACATTGAATCCACTAGCATCGATACTTTCTAAAAAACCATACAGACTCATGCCCTCTAGCGCAAATTGGCGAAGATCCATTTCACGTCCTCCATCCCTACCTGTTAGGTAGTGGTTGGTTTCATGCCTTACTTCCTCCGGATTTTCAAACTCGTGGATTGGTTTATCATAATGCCCCATCTCCTCAAACCAATCGACGACATCTCGCCCCCTGTAAAATCTGGGAGAACGAGGAGCACTCCCAAGACAAAGATGAACTTTTCGACCTTCCAGATGTAGATCCTCGGCGATTTGGCAGCCTGACTGCGCTGACCCAACCACAATCACTTCTCCGTCAGGGATTTGTTTAGGATTTTTATACTCCGCAGAATGAATCTGCATGATCGAGCCCGGAATTTTTTGGCTGCCTGGGAGCTTTCTTGGGCGATGGTATGCTCCCGTAGCAATCACAACCTGCTGGGTATTCCATGAACCTGATGAAGTCTCCACTGTAAAACCAGCTTTCCTGAGCAAAACAGAGTTCACCGTTACGCCTTCCATTAGCGGGGGGTTAAAACTTTTTGCGTAACGCTCGATAAATGCCACGATTTCATTTTTTAACATGAAGCCATTGGGGTCCGTACCGTCGTAATCATAGCCGGGTAATCGACACTGAAAATTTGGGGTTACCAGACAAAAAGAATCCCAACGTTCATTTCTCCAACTATGGCCTAATTGATTCCTTTCAAAAATGAGATGGTTGTTCAATCCACGACTCATAAGACAGTGACTCATAGAAAGACCTGCTTGTCCTCCTCCAATAATTGCAACATCTAACTCTTTATTTTCCATGTATTTTCGATTATTTAAATATGAAGAACTTTGATTTTTGAGTCATTTGGCAACTCCGCTAGCCATGTTTTGATCTTAACCAGCTGAGAAGAAGCTGCGCCGCAAGAAAAACCAAATTTCGCTTCTACTCTCAAAGAGGCCTCCGTTAGGGCATCTTCTGCTAGAGACCCAAATTCTTCTGCTGTATAGGAATGTCCTTTTGTAAAAAAACTCTTTACTACACTTGAAGGTGAATAACAAATTTCTTGTCTACCGTCGGGGAACTCAATTGTAAATGGTGTTTCAGGCATAATGATTTAGTTGCAACTTAATACCGCTGGTTTTTCTTTCAAAGATGTTCGTTTGGTTTGTTCAAATAGAGAGAGTGTCGAGCACGCAGCGCACTTTGCGCATCCAGCCTTAAGGGAATCTGATGTCATTTTAGCTTCTGTCAGCATCGCCGCTAGAGGCTCTAAAATAGATCGCATGAAAGCTGGTGAGGGTGAAAAACAATCTGCGAATTGTGTTCCCCCAACCGGCACAAATGGTACGACAAATGGGTAAACGCCTAAGTCAACAAGTTTGCGACATCCTAGCAAAAGCCCTTCTTTGGTATCTCCTAATCCAGCTAATAAATAAGTGCTGACTTCCCCGCGCCCGAACACCTCAACTGCTTTCTTAAAAGCACGCAAATAAGTTCCTACCGAGACCTCTGATTTACCAGGCATAATATGCTCGCGCACGCTTTGATCCCAAGCCTCTAGATGCATACCAAGCGAATCGACTCCTGCATCTTTTAACAACCTGAACCACATAAAATCATCAGGAGGTTCACACTGCACTTGAATAGGCAACCCTGTTGCTCGCTTAATAGCCCTTGCGCATTCCACTAAAATAGCTGCTCCACGGTCACTGGTAACTGGCGTTCCCGTAGTCATAACAACATTACTGACACCATCCAACTGTTGCGCAGCTAATGCTACTTCTGCCAATTGCTCAGGAGACTTACGAGCAATAGTTGTTTGATGTTTCAGAGATTCACCGATGGCACAAAATTGACACTTCGTCTTTCGATTCCCATAACGAATACAGGTCTGCATAACCGTGGTGGCTAAAACATTATTGGAATGCAGTCGAGCAATTTTCCAGTAAGGAATACCCTCCTCGGTTTTTTTAGAATAAAATCTTGGAGCAGGGGGAAATTCTAACGGTGCTAATTCTTCCTGCTCTTTGAATAACATCATAGAATTTTCAAAGTCACTCTTGCGACGAGCAATAAACGGCGTCTTGATTTGGTTTTTTACATCAGATCGAATAATTCGTACCATTACTGTGCTTCCTAAAACAGTAATTGCCCGGTGGTCAGTTGGCCCAGCACCACCTAGACGAAGCATATTGTCATCTGTGCCTTGCTCAATGCACAATCCAAATGATTGCAAATCAGACAACAGAATTTGCTTCTGACTCAACAAAGCCGTGTGAAATGAATTCTTCATCACCATTTTCTTCCTTGGTTGAATGAATTTTTTGGGCATAACTGCGAGAGCTACGGTCAACTGAGAATGAAAAAAGATCCGGGCGAGCATAATGTCCTACACTATCTAGCATTCGCTTACGCTTGGTAATGAGATCAAAATCAAGCTCCGCTATACAAATGCCTTCTCCAGAAGTAATAGGCTCCCCCAAAAGCTTACCCTCTGGTGAAACAATTGCTGTAAAACATCCACCTGTTAGGGCCTGACGTACTTTTGGATCCGGCGCAATCTTTTCTCGCTGCTCATCTGTTAGCCACCCCGTTGCATTGACCACAAAACACCCTGACTCTAAAGCATGATGTCTGATGGTGACTTGTATTTGATCAGCAAACGTTTGTCCCACCATAGAACCAGGGAATTGTGAACAGTGAATCTGCTCATGCTCGGTCATCAAAACATAGCGCGCTAATGGATTGTAATGCTCCCAGCAGGCTAACGCTCCTATCCGTCCGAGATGGGTATCTACCGCGCGTAAACCACTTCCATCACCTTGTCCCCAAATCATACGCTCATGATAGGAGGGGGTAATCTTTCGCCGATGAAACACCAATTTTCCCTCTTCATCGAAAATAAGTTGAGCATTGTAAAGAGTTCCATGATCTCGCTCATTCACACCCACTACCAAAATCATTGATAAACGAGCTGCCAGTTTACTAAGTCGCTCGGTAATCGGGCCAGGTACTTCAACCGCTTCCTTGTATAAACCTAAGTGATTTGGACCTATCGCTAGGGGCGGATCGGTAAAAGAAAAGTAGGGATAGTAAGGAACTGAAGTCTCTGGAAATACTGCAAGATTGGCACCCTGGCTAGAAGCTTCTGCCAGGGTCTCCTCCATGCGATCCACCGTGCGATGACTACTCTCTAAATCTGGCGCTATTTGGATCGCTGCTGCAATGACTTTATTCATGCTACACAGTCCATGAATCCATAATCACGGCGTTCGCTTTCTTATGCATCAAAATGATATCTAAAACATCTAGTGGATTAATCGGTATGATGCCTGGAATAAAAGCTTTCTCTGTTTGTCCATATAGTGCCTGAGTAGAAAAGCGACACCCATAGACTTTGCCACCCTCTTCCATAAACTTCTCTAGACGCTGGTTGACAAATAGATGTCCGGGAAAAGCTTCATCTCCCAGTGTCGGAAAGCCCCTTTGAAAACCCATAGTAACGCCGGGTCCATATAATAAGATAGAAGTTTCATACCCCTTGCGTTGCAATCTCGTGGCCGATAAGGTATTTACAATGGAGATAGATCCTTCAAAGGCGACCGTGTGAAAAGTAACAAGCGCCTTCTCCCCCTCATCTGCTTTGATATCTGGAAATACTTTTTCCTCGTAATCAACGAGAAAATCCCCCGCTTTGTTCATTTCTTTTTCTACTTTAGGCATATGCTTGACCTTTCTATTTATATGTTAATTTTTTTAGTTGCCATACAAGAAGAGGCACTTTTTAGGCCAAGCTAACTCAAGGAGACCTCCACATTGATGCATATCGTTGCATTATTAAAAAAAGGATTCCTTTGCATGGTGAGCAAGCTACTTATGGTCTATTTTTAGCCAATGTGCAGTGAATTATGATCAATTGTGATTAAAATCGAACAGTCTTATCATTGGTTTCAAACCCTATTTGTTAGGCACATGTTATGCTTATCGTTGCATAGATGAATGCGACTAAAATTACCATGCAAGATCTCGCTAATGTATTAGAACTCTCTTCTTCTACTGTATCGCGAGCCTTAAAAAATGATCTTCGCATTTCAGAAAAAACCCGGAAACGTGTCATAGAAAAGGCCAATCAGTTACAGTATCGACCAAACCCCATGGTAAGCGCGCTCATGGCCACTCGGAAAAAGCGCGGGGGCTCTGGAGAAATAGGAACCATTGCTTTAATAACAGATTACCGGGGTTCACAAAAGTGGCGTGAAAAGGATGTTTGCATCTGGGCTTATAATGGAATCCTTAAAAGGGCCTCAGAACTAGGCTACACTATCTCAATATTTGATTTAAAAGACTACCATTATGACCCAAAAAGATTAGAACAAACACTACTTGCTCGGGGAATCAGAGGGGTGTTGCTAGGGTTTTCCCGTGAAGCAAACACTCAGTTTCAAATTTCATCAGAAAAATTCGTCTTGGCAGGTTTGAGCACTTATTTTGGCCATATACAAGTCGACCGAGCCAATTTCTATGGATTTTACAATGTCCGTTTGGCCCTAGAAGAACTCTGGAAATATGGCTATAGAAAGCCTGGGTTAGTTGTTCCAGAATTTAATAATGCCGTTTCTGACCATGCCTGGTCTGCAGCATTTCTCGACTGGCAGCGACTGCGCTATCAAAAAGAAGAAAAAAGATGTTGCCCGTTTATACCCAACGGAAGTTCTTCTGGCTCGGATTTCAAGAAATGGATGAGCCACGAAAAACCTGATGTTATATTAGTTTACAAGTTTCCGGTTCGACACTACCTAAACGAAATGGGTTTGCGTGTTCCTGAAGATATTGGCTTAGCCTATCTCTACCGAAATGCGGATGAAATGGGTATGGCTGCAGGAATTGATGGCCGAATGAATTTAGTAGGCGCTGCATCTGTTGATCTCGTCGTTAAAAAACTACAACTCAATTTATCCGGCGAAGATACCAATACAAATGACGTTCTCATTAAGGGCAGGTGGCATCATGGGCCTACTCTGACACAACTCAAGCAAGACAAGGAAGAAGCTCTTCTTGAAAAATAATAACTCCTTATGAAACCAATTGACCGTCTCTCCAAAGGGTCAATTGCTCATTACCTTGAATTAAATTGAGCTCTTTTATGGTGTGAAACATTCCTACGGAGGCACAAGCTATATCTCGCTGATGGAATAAAGAAACAACATCAGAGACTTTGCTAGCTTCAATCGCTAATAAAAATCCAAAACTGGGAAAGGCCGTTAACCAACGAATGAAATCTCCATCATTTGGTCGAAATAATTTATCGAGGCACACACTTGCACCAATCTGTGAACATTCTAGAAACATCATCAGAGTTCCGAAGATACCTGCATTGCTAATGTCTTTTGCCGCATGACATAAACCTGCTTCCGCTAAAAGGGGTAACAGTTCTAGATCACCACGCAGACGTTCTGAGTCAGCCTCTACACTGGCATTCCAAAAAGGATCATCCCCTCTGTAAGATGCTCTCATGTCTACTGCTAAGAGTAATTCGTCTCCAGCTTTCGCATCAAAGCTAGTTAGCAATTTTTTTGCTTCTCCAATAATACTAGCGCCTAACAGTGTTTCATGCTCCAGCGATGACGTATGGCCTCCAACAATAGGCACTTGGTATTTTTTTGAGGCTTCTTGCATTCCTTCCCATAATGCCCCTGCTTGACTCTCATTTGATTTCCAGAGTAAGTCAATAATCGCGATAGCACGTCCCCCCATAGAAGCAATATCACTTATATTGACCATGACAGCTGAGTATCCTGCAAACCAAGGATCCTTTCGTATAAAACTAGGTAACATAGCCTCACCAGCAAAAAGAAGCCACTGATCATGATAGGGAATAGCCGCTGCATCATCCCCCAAAAAAATCGATCCAGAAACCTTTTCAGCAGGTTGGTAAGCGGAGCGGATTTGAGACTTTTCCAAAACAGCTGGACTCTTAGACAAAGCAGTAGCTATCTGTTTAATATCCATTTTTTTGCGAGGTAATGATAGGATGGAATTCTTACCTAGAATATGAATTCCGCTGGCTGGTAATAATTAAGATCGGCCTCCATATATGCATGACGAATCCCTCGGAAGTCTACATTATCAATCGTCCGCCAATGAAAGCGCCGAAAAAATTTTTCGTTTTGGTGCTGAACCGTGGCAAAAAAGCGTTTGCAGCCAATGCGATTTGCCGTTGAAACAGCTTTATAAATCAGTCCAGCGCCCAACGCTCCAAGCCCTCGGTAATTGGGTTGGCAGTTCCTGATGGAAACTCCACTGCTAATACTGAGCAGTTTACGGTAGTCTTTGTGCACTGCTAAACGACTACCATACCAAATCCCAGGCTCTCGTTCATCTATCCGAACAACCCCTACAACTAAGTCCTCCATTCCAGCCAAAAGAGACTTACATACAATTGGTATCATCTTATCATCATATTCATCATGGTCTGACTCATGAAAAATCTCCTGCTCTTTACAAAAGACCTGCCGCCTGAGTGCCCAAAAGCCCTCTAAATCTTCATGGGTTTGTGCTATTTTGAAAATAAAATCAGGTGGAGCATATTTTTTCACAGTTTCAAAAAGCATGATTCTAACTCAGCAAAATTTATGCCATGGGTCAGTAGGCTCATGTTACCTAGCAAACTTGGGAATAAATATCTAAGAATAACGGTCGCCCCCATCGCCACAACAACACTTGGCTCCATAGCATGCTTCAGTAAATAATTGCCTGAATCCTATTTTAGCCCTCACTATGAAAGACCCTAGCCACAGTTGGACAAGTAAAAGCAATTACTCCAAAGGAAATCATTTTTAGTGCTGAGATCTATTTTAAATAGTTTCTTGCATAATAGCGGAATTGAAAAGCACTTTGTTTGCTTGCCAACAATTGGAAGGCATTAGCCCATCAGCATGAAAAAATTTAAATGACTAGATGAAGCTACAGAAGAAATGCTTACTACCAAAGCCTCAGTTCAAAGCTATACTAATGTTAATCAAAAACAATTACCTTCAATGAAACCAAGCAGAGCATCCTCTATACGGTGTATGTATCTTATAAGTAAAATAGGTGCTTGACTACCCACATAAATTTTGATGTTGTGCTTACTTTGTTGATAGTTAAACAAAAACGACGAAAGGATATAATATCATATGAAAACACTACTGATATCAAAATCAGACGAATCGATGTTTTGGAATTCACACTTTATTTGCCAGCTCAAACGGCGTGCAGCTAGCATTATAAGATTACTTAGCGTGCTAGTTTTTTTAAATGCAGCACATGCGGATACAGTTTCATTACTAAACCAAAAAGATTTCCCTGATGTAGGCAAAAGAGCAGTTGTGAGAACGGTGGTTATCTACTCAATGGAACATGGGCGATTTTTACAAATAGAGCCAGCTCCGGATCCCACTGATGCTTCGATGTATATCACTCTGGATTTAAATGATACTCAAATACCAGCTAGTCAAATAGATACGTACATGCTTTATAATTTTAAAGGACTTCCTCGAAATTATCACTTCAAATTTACCTTGGATCGACAAATTGATGAAAATGACAATGAAGTGGTCTACGGAGCCAAGGTCTCTCGGGTTTTCAAACCTACCTCACAGTTCTCCTTTGCTCCTGTAGTCCTAGTGGATGGAGAACTTGGTTGGTTGACAAGCTATGAAATCCCTTTTCCAAAGTTTGGCAAAACATTGTATAACCTAAAGTTTTATTCTGGATATGTGTCTATTCAAAACTATGAAGTACCATCTAATCCGAGTTATGAAGGTTACTTTTGGGCCACGAACGATTCAATTGCTATTGCTAATACTGAAAAAATTAATATAAGTCCTTTTGCTACAAAGGGTAGTGATACCAGGAATCATTTTAAGGTATTTATATTGGGCAAGACTAGGGGCCCTAGAGGCAAGACGGGCTTCTCGCGTTAATAGTTGGAATCGAGTGAGGGTTCCCTCCTCATCAGCCACGTTCCGTTCAAAGAAAAACTAAATCAAATACAAAAAGAACTACTTAATGATTTAGTGGATTAGTGCCAGAGTTCGATAGCTAAAGACAGAACAAAATCAAGCCACAAGATAAAATCAACTATGTGCTCCAAGCCTTCGGTAATTGGGTTGGCAGTTCCCGATGGAAACGCCAGTGCTAATACTGAGCAGTTTACGGCAGTCTTTGTGTACTGTTAATCGACTACCATACCCAATACCAGGCTCTCGTTCATCTATTCGAACACCCTCCACAACTAAGTCCTCCATTCCAGCGAAAAGAGACTTACATACAATTAGTATCATCCTATCATCATATTCATCATGGTCTTCTCTGAAAGTTTGAGTCAACCTTCAAATTGTTAAATTGTTTTTGGTTATGTCAGTTTAAAGATCCGTAATCACACTTCTCTTAGTTTCACTATGCAACACATGGTATAATCAGATCTCCGGCTCTCTATCCTGACCCAAGAGGCTCCTTTAAGAGGATCTTATCTTCTTGTAGGCCGTCAGACCGTATTCAGAGCTGCCGGAGAAAGTCTTTGCTTCATAACTTCTTTGTTCTTTTAATCAATTCCAAATAATCTGACACATCCTACGTGCAACTATGCTAATGGCAGTATTGGCCTTTTTACCTCGTTCTCTATGGTGCCTATAAAGAGATCCCAAATAACTATCACAGCCAACTGCTACCCAGGCTGCTTCAATCATGGCCCAACGCATCCACTTATTACATCCCTGAAGCATCTTCCCATGATATACTTGACCAACAGATGCTTTAGTTGTAGCAACCAGTCCAGCATAAGCACATAGCTTGGCACTATTAGGAAATCGTTCTATATCCTCTATTTCTGCAGCAACCACTGAGGCTAATATTCTTCCTAATCCTGGAGTACTAAGAAGCAATTGCACATCACCATTTTCTTTTCTTGTTCTTTAATCTGCTTTTGAAGAACTTCTAAGAGCTCTATATCTTGACGCAGGATCATCCCTTCTAATTCAGGCAACTCCATTTGCTTAATAGCTTTCATCGCCTTTACCCCAAAAATATCAGAACATTGAGGCAATTGAAGATTCTCTTACTTATCGAGTAGGCCATGGATGCGATTGCGTATCCCCGTTCCTAACTTCACCCAATAAAGACGTTGTCTAAGCAACTCTTTTTGTTCTCTGGCTTCTTGAGATGGTATATGTGCTGTAGCCACAAGATTTCCTCGCAGTAAGGTTGCCAGCCTTTGGCGTCTGGTCGATCTGTCTTTATTTGAGCATCAGCTATCAATCGAGTCTTATAAGGATGGGCCAGAACTATCCTATCAAACCTGCCTATGGCTTCTAATCGATCATAGAGCTTAGTCCAGCTCCAACAGCCTTCTCATACGACTTCTCCAGGTTCTTGAAGATCTTCAAAATCATTGACTAGTTCTTCTATAGTATGATTATTGATTCGTCCTTCTCGGATGCAATTGCCTTTTTCATCTACTGTGTATCACACGCTATAGCCCTTATGATGGTCAATTCCGGTATAGAGCTTC